>NZ_JCBATA010000003.1:0-193020 GCF_059816245.1 Frankia sp. RB5 | reverse complement strand
CGGCGATCGCACCAGCGCCGGACGCCGCCGATGCCGCCGCGGCGGCCCGGGAGGGCGCCCGCGCCGCGCCGCGCGGTGGCGGCAGCGGTGTGGGCGGCAGGCCGTCCAACGGCGGCAGGAGAAGGCTGACCATGTCCAGGTCCGGCGCCGCGGCCTCGGTGCCGGGCGGGTCGCCGTCCCGCCCGGTGACCCGAGCGTGGTCCCGGGGCGCTGGCCTCTGCCGTCCACCCGACCGTCCAGCCGTTGCGGACCGGCCCGCGGACGGGGCCTGGGCGCCGTCCCGCGAGGTGCCGTCCGCACCGGCGTCGGCGCGGGCGGCGCCGGGACGGGAGGCGCCTGCTCGGGCGGCGCTGTGGCGCCCGCCGCCGGCCCGCGCCTCTGAGTCGCGGGCCCGGCCCGGTCGCGGCCGGTCCTCGGCGGGCGGCTCGGCGGCGGGGCGTGGATGCGTGGCGGGGCGTGGGGGCGGCGCGTCGGCCCGCGGGGCCGGTACCGGCTCGGACCGGGCCAGGGCACCGCTCGTGTCCCGCTGCCCGCGCTCCCGGCCGGCGCGGCCCGAGCGCGGGCGCGCCCCGGCGAGCAGCGCCAGGAGCTCGGAGGTGTCCGGCAGCGAGGCGCCGTCGGCCTGGCGGACGCGGGCGAGAGCCCGGCGCACCGCGGGACTGGTCGCCGCGTCCTGGCCGGGCCGCTCCGCGCGCCGCCAGCCACCGCGCGCCGCCGGCTCGACCGATCCGGCCGGCCGGCCGGTGGCCGCGAGATCGACGATCCCGGCCCAGGCGACGATGTCCGCGGCGGGACCGTCCCAACCGCCCGCCGCCGGCCCGTAGCCGTACCCGGGCACATAGCCTGCCGCGCCCGACGCCTCGCGTCCGGCGGCGGCCGTCACCAGTAGCGGGCGCAGCGCGGCGGCGAGGCCCAGGTCGACCAGACGGGGACCGACGACGCTCAGCACGATGTCGGTGGGCGTCAGGTCACCAAGCGCCCCGACCGTCCGGTGGGCGGCCTCGATGGTCGTCAGCAGGGTGCGGGCGAGCCGGTCCACCTCGTCGACCGACAGCGGGCCGCGCTCGGTGAGCTCGCGCGCCAGGGTCGGGCCTCCGACGAACTCGCTGACGACGTAGGGGCGGTCCGCCTCCGGCGCGGCATCGAGAACGCCACAGGTGTGCGGGCCGGCGAGCGCGCGGGCGCGGTCGACGGCGGCGGCGAAGCGGGCCCGCATGTCGGCCCGCAGCGAGTCTCCCGGGTGCAGCGATCGCACCGCGACCTGCGCGCCACCGGGTGCCCGGCCCAGATGGACGACACCGGTGATGCCCGCGTCGATGCGGCCGAGCAGCTGGTACGGCCCGAGTGACGCCGGCTCGCCGGTGGCGAGCGGCGCGACGTGGCGCGGTAGTCGAACGGTCATGGTGGCAGCCCCGGATGCGACTCGCGGATCGCCGGCGGCGACCGGCTTCTCCGACGGTAGCTACTCAACTCGTGTCCGTGAAGGCCGCTACGCACCCTTCTTCGGATGCATCCGGGACGACGCCGACGACGCCGCCGCGGGATGGGCCGCCTCGATGCCGTCCAGCAGCCACCCCAGCGCCCGCTCGAAGCGCGGCGCCCGCAGCATGCAGCCGTTCGTCCACACGTTGCGCAGCCGCGGCAGCTCCTCGGAGCTCGCGAGGGCGCCGAAGTCGGGCCGCGGCTGGCGCCCCGCGCTCACGGCGACGTTGCCCGCCGTCAGCGGCTCGGCGACCAGCACCTCGGCGGGCACGGGCGCGTCGATGGCCGCCAGCGGCCTGGCCGGCTCGCGCTCGGCGGGGGCCGGGTATGCCACGAAGCTGAGCTCGCGCAAAGTGCAGCCGACCACGAGATCACCCACGGAGTGGATGATGCGCAGTTGCTCGTCCGGGTCGTCCGTGATCCGCGAGGCGATGGTGAGGTACTGCTCGATGTGGCGAAGCTTGTTCGGCCCGCGGGCGGGACGCGCCACCACCTGCAGCGCCCATGGATGACGCTGGTAGGACTCCCGGGTGCGCTGGGCGATCTCGGTCAGGGCGGTACGCCAGTCAGCCGGGATCTCGTCGAGCAGGTGCTCGCCCATGAACTCGTCCCACACCAGGTTGAGCAGCTCGTCCTTGTCGCGGACGTGGTAGTAGAGCGTCATCGTCCCGACGCCGAGGCTCGAGGCGAGCCGGCGCATCGACACGGCGGCGAGACCGTCGGCGTCCGCGATGGCGATGGCGGCCCGGGCGAGCAGATCCGGACTCAGCTTCGGCCGGCAGGCGGGCGTGTCGTGTGTGGGATGACCCTCGGTCGACCCCGCGGCTGGTCTCACCGGCGCCGTCCTCACCTCGTCACCTCCCGAAGCACATCCCATCAAAGCACGTCACGGCTCGAGCACGACTCAAACCCAAAGAGCCGTCCCGCCCGAGGCCCATCGCGGGCCGAACGGGATTCACCCGCGCCTTTGCCGTTCGTACATCGTACGCGTAGGGTGGGCCCCGTCGTCGTACGGCGTACGACGACGGCACGGAGGAGGGGTCGCTAGATGTCGCAACGGAATGGCTCGGGCTCGGGCCCGGTCGAGGTCTCACAGGTAAGGGCAGGTTCGGCGGCGCCGGGGGCGCCGGGGGCGCCGGGGGCGCCGGGTGTGACGGTCGGCGGGGCGCCGCGGGCCGGCTGGGCGGTCCTGGCGGTGTGCTGCCTGGCCCAGTTCATGGTGGTGCTCGACATCTCGATCGTGAACGTCGCGCTGCCGGCCATGCAGGACGATCTGCACATGTCCTCCGGCGGGCTCCAGTGGGTGATCAACGCCTACACCCTGGCCTTCGCCGGGCTGCTCCTGTTCGGCGGGCGGGCGGCGGATCTCTTCGGCCGCCGGCGGGTGTTCATCCTCGGCCTCGGCCTGTTCACGCTGGCGAGCCTCGTCGGCGGTCTGGCGCAGAACGAGGGTCAGATCATCGCCGCGCGGGCGGTGCAGGGCCTCGGTGGGGCGGTGCTCGCCCCCGCGACGCTGAGCCTGCTGATGACCTCGTTCACTGAAGGGCGGGAGAGGACCAGGGCGTTCGGTGCCTGGGGCGCCACGGCGGCCAGTGGCGGTGCGTTCGGAACGGTGCTGGGCGGCGTTCTCACCGACGTCGCCGACTGGCGCTGGGTGCTGTTCGTCAACGTGCCGATCGGTGTGGTGCTGGTCGCCGCGGCGCGGGCCGTGCTGACGGAGTCGCGCGGCCAGGTCAGCCGCCTGCGGGACCTCGACGTCCCGGGCACGCTGACGGTCACCGGCGGCCTGGTGCTGCTGGTCTACGCGATCGTCCGCACGGAGACGGACTCGTGGACGTCGGCGACCACGCTGGGGATGCTCGCCGCGGCGGTCGTGCTGCTGGGCGTCTTCGTCGCGATCGAGGCGACCAGCGCCAGCCCGCTCGTTCCGCTTGGGATCTTCCGGTATCCGGGGATCGCGGTGGCGAACCTGATCGCGGCCTTCCTCGGCGCCGGCATGTTCGCCGTGTTCTTCTTCCTCACGCTGTATCTGCAGCGGGTCCACGACTTCAGTCCGCTGCGTGCCGGGCTGTCGATGCTGCCGATGCCCATCATGATCATCATTGCCTCGCAGCTGGTCACGCGGATCATCGGTCGGATCGGGCCACGCCCGATCATCGGTGCCGGGGCCGCGCTGGGTTCCGGCGGCCTGTTCTGGCTGTCCGCCATCACCGTGGACGGCACGTACTGGGGGGAGGTGTTCGGTCCCGCGGTCCTGATGGGATTCGGAATGGGCTGCACGATGGTCGCGATGGTCTCGGCCGCGACCTCCGGCGTGCCCATGCGCATGGCCGGGCTCGCCTCCGGGCTCGTCAACACCGGCCGTCAGATCGGTGCGGCCGTCGGCCTGGCCGCGGTCACCACCCTCGCCACCCACCGCACGGAGGACAGGTCGCGCGCCGGTGTCCCACACCTCGAGGCTCTGACCTCCGGCTACTCCTTCGGCCTGTTCGTCGCGGCCTGCGTGCTGGTGCTAGGAGTGCCGGCGGCGCTGCTGCTGCCTCGGCGCCGTCCCGCGGCGGCTGCCGTCGAGGTGCCTGTCCCGGCCGTCCCCGCTGACGACGCCACGGTGGTGGTGGCGGCGGTAGCCGACCCGGGCGAGGCGGACGGCGAGTCGTCCGAGCTGAAGCAGGGCGTTCAGGTCGCCCAGGCGGTTCCCGCCGCCGAGGGCTGACCCTTCCAGGACGGGGCCGCGCCACCCCGGCGCCGTCCCCGTTGCCCGGCCCTGAGCCGGTCCTGCGGACGCTCGCATGAACCGGTCGGGGCCCGGTGGACCCGCCAGGGAACACCGGCCCCGACCGGACGCGTGCGAGGCGTCAGGAGCGGGTGCCCCGGAGCAGCCCGATGATCTCGGCCTCTGCCCGCAGCGTTCCATCCGGGGCGAACACCTCGATACGGGAGCCGGTGCGCCCATGCCCCACGTGCACGGTGTGGACCCGGTACAGATGCCAGTCCCGCACGTCCAGATCGTTAAAGAAGGTCACGGTCTGGGACAGCACCATGGCCGCGATCCCGGCCCGCGGCGCGCGCGGCGCCTCCGCCAGGCCCTGCGCGACCACGATGTCCGCCAGCGGGAACAGTTCGCAGGAATGGGCGATGAGAGCCCGCCACAGCGTGGGATCCGAGCCGGCTCCGCTGATCCGGGACCAGTGGTCCCGCACGTTTTCCTCGACCGGCGGCAGGGCACGGGACTCCCACGGCATCATCGGGCGGTCGTCGTCCGGCTCGCCGGCGTCCGGGCCCGGTGGCATCGTGATCGCCGGCGAGACCCGCAGGAAGTCCGGCGCCGGCGCGCGCAGCATCATGGTCGCCCGTGACAGCTGCTGCGCACCCTGCCGGAAGGTCAGGGCCAGCGCGTCGACCGAACCGCCGCTCGCCAGCCGTTCCACGTCGATCCAGACCGGCTGCATGCAGTCACCGGGGCGCGCGAAGATCGTGTGCAGTGAGTGCACCACCTTGCCCGGCGTCAGCCGCTCCGCGAGCATCACCTGCTGACCGAGCTGCTGCGAGCCCCAGACACCGCCATGCGCGCTCGCCAGCGTCCGCGCTGGCACCGGCGGGACGTCACCACGCAGATCGAGTACGGACAGCAGGTCGCTCAGGGTGAAATAGCCCGGTGTGGCGGCGTTGATCGGCAGTGTCGCATCGATCGCCTCGACCGGCTGTACACCCACACCGCACCCCTTTCATCGACGGTCGGCGACCTCGGCGCCGCCGGCGTGGAGCCTCGTGGGCCAATATCGACCCGTTCGGCATGGTGGGAGGGGCTCAGTGGCGTACGCCACGTCCCCGTGCGGTCTCGCCCGTCAGCAAAACATCCCAAAGCGCTGCAAGTCCGTCGCATTCGAGGTTGTATACGGACTCGGGTACGGCTCGGGATACAGAGTTCATCGCTGTGTTACGTGCCACGTGGTGCGCTGAAACGACCTCCCCCGACCCTCGTCTCCAGGCACGACGGGGAAGGCAGCGGCCGCCCCGCACCTGTGGACCTGGGATGGCGACAGCTGGCATGAGCGAACCCGCAGAGACTCCGACCCCGACCGTCGACCAGACCTCGATCGCGCCCCTGACCGTGAGCGCCCGGCCGTACGACTTCACCTTCGATCCCGCGACCACCGCGCTCGTGCTCATCGACATGCAGCGCGACTTCCTCGAGCCGGGCGGCTTCGGAGAGAGCCTCGGCAACGACGTCAGTCAGCTGCGCGGCACGATCGAACCCCTGCGGGCCGTGCTCGCCGCGGCCCGTGCCGTCGGCCTCACCGTCATCCACACCCGCGAGGGACACCTGCCCGATCTGTCCGACCTGCCTCCGGCGAAGCTGCACCGCGGCAACGCCACCCTGCGCATCGGCGACGTCGGCCCGAAGGGCCGCATCCTCATCCGCGGCGAGTACGGCCAGGACATCATCGACGAGCTCGCCCCGATCGACGGCGAGTCCGTCATCGACAAGCCCGGCAAGGGCGCCTTCCACGCCACCGCCTTCGGTGACATGCTCACCGCCCGCGGCATCACCAGCCTGATCGTCACCGGGGTGACGACCGAGGTCTGCGTGCACACGACCGTCCGCGAGGCCAACGACCGCGGCTACGAGTGCCTGGTGCTGTCCGACTGCGTCGGCTCGTACTTCCCCGAGTTCCAGCGGGTGGCGCTGGAGATGGTCGCCGCCCAGGGCGGGATCTTCGGCTGGGTCGCGCCGTCGGCGGACCTGCTCGCCGCGCTGCCCCTGCCCGCCGGCCCGCCCCTGTCCGCCGGTCTGCCCGTCCCCGCCGTCACGGCTTCCTGAGAGAGCACGGTCCCATCATGATCAGAATCGGGAACCGGCCGGCGCCCGCGGTGTCCGGCGCGCCCGCCCTGCCCTACTGGACGAAGGGCGACACCAACGCCTTCTTCGGCCTGGGCATCAACGTCCTCGTCAACGTCATCGTCCTGACATCGCTGTGCCTGTTCGTCGTCAACATCCCCAAGGACGACGTGTTCGGCGCGATCCTGCCCGCGCTCGGCATCGCGATGCTCATCGGCAACCTGTTCTACGCCTACCTGGGCCGGCGGCTCGCGGTGAAGGAGGGCCGCGACGACGTCACGGCGATGCCGTACGGGCCGAGCGTCCCGCACATGTTCATCGTCGTCTTCGTCATCATGCTGCCGATCTACCTGAAGACGAAGAACCCGGTCGAGGCATGGCAGGCGGGTCTGGCCTGGGCGTTCATCATCGGCATCATCGTCGTCATCGGTGCGTTCGTGGGGCCGACGATCCGCCGGTACGCACCGCGGGCGGCCATGCTCGGCACGCTGGCCGGCATCTCGATCGCGTTCATCTCGATGCGTCCGGCGGCGCAGATGTGGGACGCCGCCTGGATCGCGCTGCCGGTCTTCGGGCTGCTGCTCATCGGCCTGCTCACGGACCTGAAGCTGCCGTACAACCTGCCGATCGGCGCGGTGGCGCTGGCGGTGGGCACCGCGATCGGCTGGATCGGCGGCTTCATGGACACTCCGGCCGTCTCCGAGGCGGCCAAGGACATCGCGCTGTCGCTGCCCACGTTCCACTTCGACCGGCTGTTCGACGGCCTGTCCGACATCTCGCCGCTGCTGGCCACCGCGATCCCACTCGGCGTCTACAACTTCACCGAGGGCATGACCAACGTGGAGAGCGCCGCGTCCGCGGGGGACAGCTTCAACCTGCGCCCGATCCTGCTCGCGGACGGCTTCGGCGCGATCATCGGCTCGATGCTCGGCTCGCCGTTCCCGCCCGCCGTCTACATCGGGCACCCCGGCTGGAAGGCCGCCGGCGGGCGCACCGGCTACTCGCTCGCGACCGGCGTGGTGATCGCACTGCTGTGCTTCTGCGGCCTGTTCGGGCTGCTCAACGCGGTGCTGCCGCTGCCGGCGATCGTGCCGATCCTGCTCTACATCGGCCTGCTCATCGGTGCCCAGGCATTCCAGGTCTCGCCGAAGGCGCACGGCGCGGCGGTGGTGGCGGCGATCATCCCGAACATCGCCTCCTGGGCGGCCAGCCAGATCGACAACACGGTGACCACCGCGGTCGGCGTCGCGTCGAAGCTGAACCCGGCGGTCAACCTCACCGTCACCGACGCGGATCTCGAGGGCAACAGCGTGCTGCTGCACGGCCTGCACACCCTCGGCGACGGCGCGGTGCTCGCCGGCCTGGTGCTCGGCTCGATCGTCGCGTTCATCATCGACAAACGGTTCATCTCCGCGACGATCGCGTCGGCGGCCGGGGCGGCGCTGTCCTTCATCGGCCTGATCCACGCCGAGAAGGTCGAGTGGAACGCCGGCGGCGGGCAGGTCGCCCTCGGCTACCTGTTCCTGGCGGTGCTGTGCGGAATCTGGGCGCTGACCCGGCCGGCCCCGCGCGTCCCCGACGCCGAGGAGATCGCCCTGGAACGCGAGCACGGCATCCCCAGCCAGGCCCGGCCGACCGAGGACGCCGCACCCGCGCCGGACCCGGCGCCGGCGCCGGCGCCGGCGAAGGACCGTACGGCCTCGGCCGAGGAGGCCGCGCCCACGGAGGACACGGTGCCGGCCGCGGCGGGAACGGCACCCGCCACCCCGGCGACGACCGGCTGAACCGCTGCGACGACCGGCTGAACCGCTGCGACGACCGGCTGAACCTGTGTGACGAGTAGGGCGGACTCCCGCCCTACTCGTCGCGGGCGTGCTTCTCGTGGTTGAAGTCGAATCGGTCGCGCTCACGGCCGTCGCGCTCGTCGCCGTCCTGCCCGCTGGTGCCGTGCTGTTCCGGGGTGCGCACCTGGCCCAGCGTGGTCGACCCGACGTGCGTCGACACCCCGCCGTCGCGGATCTTCAGCGGCACGACGGCGAGCCGCCCGGCCGGCAGGTAGGCGCCACCCGGCGGGGCGTCCCAGCTGTGCAGCCCGAGCCACCAGCGGTTGCGGGCGTCGGCGAAGGCGTGCGCGCCGCCGGGACCCGAGCCGATCTTCCCGCCGGTCAGCAGCGGCTTGTCCGCCGCCGTGCACGGCCCCAGCGGGCTCGCGCACTCCGCCGCGGCCACCACCTGGCGGTCGTTCAGCTCCGGCGCGGCGGAGTACACCAGGTGGTAGTGCCCGTCCTTGGAGATCATCGACGGGCTGGCGACCCGCTTCTGCTGCCAGTCCAGGCTCGGGCGCAGCAGGACGGCCGGGTCGCCGGTGAGCACCAGCCCGTCCGGGCGCAGCCGCTGCGCCCACAGTGTCGGGGCCGCGCCCGCGGTCTGCCCGGGGCTGCTCCAGGCCAGGTAGGGCCGCCCGGCCTCGTCGAGGAACGGGCTCGGATCGATGCTGCCGCCCTCCGCCGGCTGGCAGACGAACGGGGCGAGCGAGGTGTCGACGAACGGCTCGTCGAGGTGCTTCGAGGTCGCCGCGGAGACGCAGCGCACGCCCAGGCCACGCACCTGCGCCGTGTAGTAGAGGACGTATGAGCCGTCGAACACGCCGATCGCCGCCGGCCCCAGCCCGCCGCCGGAATCCGCCCAGGCCGGCGGCGCCGTCAGGCCGCCGGAGGCGACGCTCCACGAGCGCCGGTCCCGGCTCGTCAGCAGACGGATCGTGTCGGGCGCGCGCGGGTCCACGCCGACCACGTAGGTCGTCCGGTCGCGGGTCAGCAGCGACGGCGCCGGGAAGTCGAGGTTCGGCACGATCACGGCCCGGGACGACGTGGCCGAGCCCGCCTTCGACGCGTACAGGCCGACCAGCACGAGGACGATGATGACCACGGCCGGCTGGCGCCGCGCGTAGTCGATCAGCCCGTGGGTGAGCCCCTTCTCGCCCATGCCGCCACCATTCTCATTGTGAGCATCTGATGGCGGAGTGTATTCATGCTGTTGCGTCCGGCGTGGTTGACAGTCCGCGCAGCAGGGCGGCGCTGCGGCTGTTCAGCCCGACCAGACTGACGTCCGCGCCGCGTTCGCGGTACTTCGTACGGACATCGTCGAGCGCGGCGACGGCGGCCGAGTCGAGGACGTCGGCGTCGGAGAGGTCGATGACCACCCGGGTCGGGTCGCGGGCGTAGTCGAACGCGTTGACCAGCTCGTTCGTGGAGGCGAAGAACAGCGTGCCCTGGACCGCGTAGATCCGCTCGCCCCCCTCCGGGTCGAGCACGCTGGTCACCATCGCGAGGTGGGCGACGCGGCGGGTGAACAGCAGGGCGGCGAGGACCACGCCGACGAGCACCCCGTAGGCGAGGTTGTGCGTCGGCACCACGACGGCGACCGTGGCGACCATCACGAGCGTCTCCCCGCGAGGCATCCGACGCAGCGTCGACGGCGCCACGCTGCGCCACTCGAAGGTCATCACCGCGACCAGCATCATCACCGCGGCCAGCGCCGACATCGGGATGTGCTGCACGATCCCGCGCAGCGGCACCACCAGCATGAGCAGGAAGCCACCGGCCGCGAACGTGGACAGCCGACCGCGCCCACCCGAGTTGACGTTGACCATCGTCTGGCCGATCATCGCGCAGCCGCCCATGCCGCCGAAGAACCCGTTGACGACGTTGGCGACGCCGAGCCCCCAGGACTCGCGGTTCGGGTCGTGGGTGGACTCGGTCATCCGGTCGACGATCTGGGCGGTGAGCAGGGTCTCCAGCAGTCCGACCGCGGTCAGGGCCAGCACGTACGGTGCGATGATCCGCAGCGTCTCCCAGGCCATCGGCACGTCGGGCAGGCCCGGGCGGGGCAGCGACGACGGCAGCCGGCCCTCGTCCCCGACCGTCGGCACCGAGATGTGAAAGCAGACCGTGACCAGGGTGAGGATGCCCACCGCGACCAGGGGCGCCGGGACGGCCCGGGTGAGCCGCGGCAGCGTGAGCAGGATGGCCAGCCCACCCGCGACCAGCACATAGACCACCCACGAATGCCCCACGACGTGCGGTATCTGGGCGGTGAAGATCAGGATCGCCAGCGCGTTGACGAAGCCGATCATCACGGTGCGCGGGATGAAGCGCATCAGCCTCGCCACCCCGAGCATGCCCAGCGCGAACATCAGCAGGCCCACCATGATCGTCGTCGCGAGCAGGTAGTTCAGTCCGTGCTCCCGGACCAGGGGCGCCGCGACCAGTGCCATCGATCCGGCCGCCGCCGAGATCATCGCCGGCCGGCCCCCGGTGAAGGCGATCACCACCGAGATCGTGAACGACGCGAACAGGCCGACCCGTGGGTCGACCCCGGCCACCACGGAGAACGAGATCGTCTCCGGGATCAGGGCGAGCGCCGTCACCAGGCCGGCGAGCAGTTCGATCCGGACATAGCGGACGCCGGGCCGGCGCCGGGCGAGTGCCGCGACGCGCTGACGGCCCCCGGCGGTCGGGTGCCGGCGGTCGGCCGCGGTGGCGGCCGCGCGGTCGGAAACCTCAGTCATAGGGCAGCAGACCTCGGGAGATCGGTAAGTGGCGGTGACGAGACGAACCGGTCCACCCGGGCGAGACGGGCCGGACCACCCTGGTCAGGCGCGTGGCGCACCGAGTCGGACGAGATCGTTCTGCATCTGGTCGATCTCGATGGACTGGTTGAGCACCATCGCCCGGGCAAGGCTGCGGGTGCGGTCCTGTTCGCCGTGCCTGGCCGCGTACTGCGCCATCGCCAGCCCACCGCGGTGATGATGGATCATCAGCGTGAGAAACTGCACGTCGAGGTCGCGACCGCTCGACGACGCGAGGCGCCGCAACTCGGCCGGGGTGGCCATACCGGGCATCCGGGCGGTGTCGTCCGGGTCCGCGGTCGTCCCCATGCCGGGCATGTCGTGCATGTCATGGCCGCCGGTCGCGCCGCCGTCCGTCATGCCGGCGGCGTCCGTGCCGCCCATCCAGCGCATCGGCGGGCCGCTGACCGTCTGGGTGCGGCCCCAGCCGGACAGCCACGCCGACATCACGCCGATCTCGCGCTGCTGGGTGAGCGCGATGTCCTGCGCGACGCTGCGACTCGTCGGGTCGCTCCCGCGGTCGAACTCGATCATCGCCATCTGGACGGCCTGGGCATGGTGCTCGGACATGTCCCGGGCGAAACCGACGTCGACGGAGCCCTCACCGGGCGAGCCGTCGAACACCGAACCGAGCGCGGCGCCGACGGCCAGCACAGCGGCCACCAGCACGAGGGCCACCGGCGTCCACCACAGGGCTGACCGCCGCCCCCGCCTGGGCCTGGGTTCGTCCGCGGGCGCCTGGTCTGCGGGGGCGGGCAGGTCGACCCCGGCGCGCGAGTCTGTGTCGCTCATCGTCCGTCAAGTCTGACGTAGGTGTCGAGATGACGCGCGCCGCCCCACCGACGAGCGCCCCTATACGTGAATATGCGAGTTGAAGACGAAGGTACGCTTGCCGACCTGGACGCGGGTGCCCGGCACCAACGGTGCCGGCTGGTGCGGGCTGAGTGGCGTCCACACGGTGGCCTCCGGCGGGGCGATGTAGGTGCCGTTCGCCGACCCCTGGTCGGTGATCACCGCGTCCCAGCCGGTCAGGGTGATGATGGCGTGCACCCGGGAGACGGCGCTCTCCCCGTCCTCCACCGGCAGCGCCCGGGCCTTGCCGGCGCGCACCGCGTCGTCCCGGTCCGGCTGGCGGCCGATGACCAGATCCATGTCGACGTTCATCGTCTGCCCGTCATCGAAGACGAGCACGCCGACCGGCGGGCGCGGGCCCCACACCGTGCGGGCGGTCTGCTGCGCCAGCGACAGGCCGCACTCGGCGCAGTACGGCGCCTGCGGGTGGTTGAAGTGGCCGTTGGCGCACAGCACGCCCTCGACCTGGGGCTCGGAGTTGCCCGGCAGCATCGTCGGCGCCTCGTCGTCCTCGATGAGGTCGGAGACGGTGAACGTCTGCCCGGGAAGCTGGGTCAGCGCGTCGTGCTCGTCGTCGGTGAGATCGTCGCCGAGGCCGTCGGTCATCGGCTCGCCGTGGCCGCCGTGGTCGCCGAACTGGCCGAGGTGGCCGTTCGGCCCCGACTCGACGCTTGCCCGTCCGAGCGGCTCTCGTCCGAGCGGCTCTCGTCCGAGTGGCTCTCGTCCGAGCGGCTCTCGTCCGAGCGGCTCCCGCCCGGCGAGCTCGGTCGGCGGGTCCTCGTCGTCGAGTTCGTCGAGGTCGGCGGCCTGGGTCGGCTCGGCCGCCGCTCGTCGCCGGTGCGCCTCCTCCTCCTCGCTGAGCAGCGGGGCCAGCGGCGGCGGCGTCGGTGCCGCGATCGGCTCGCCACCGGTCCTCGGCTCGCGCGCCGCGTCGAAGCCGGCGAGCAGCCGCTCGGCGGAGGCCTTCACCGCCGGCACCGCCAACGCCTCGCCGAGGATCAGGCTCACGCCGATCCCGGGCACGGCGCCGATGCGCAGGTCGAGCGGGAAGCCGAGATCCCCGAGGCTACCCGGGAAGCCGCCGGCCGTGACGATCCCCGTCGGCCCGACGTCCAGCCGGCTGATCTCCGTCGGCAGCAGCCGGTCGACCCAGGTGGCCGAGTCGACGCCGGAAAGAGTCAGCCCGGTGGTGCCGCTGGCCACGACGTCCATCGCGCCGTGCACCAGGGCGGCGATCCGGTCGTTGACGGTCGTCAGCAGGCTGAAGTCGGGTACCTGGTCGGGGTCCGCGTCGGCGAGGACGCCTGCGACCCGGCGGACCAGGCGACGGCCCATGGTCGACGCGGTCGCCCCCGCCTCAGCGGCCACCTCGGCGCACAGCCCGAGCAGCCGGCCGGTGATCTCGGCCGTCTCGGGACGGCCCGCGCGGGCGACGATCAGCGCGCCGGGCAGCCGCACGACCACGCCAGCGCGGTCGGCGCGCCCGGACTCATCGGTGCGCCCGGACTCGACGACCACCCGGAATTGGTCCAGACCCGCCATGCCTCGCCTCTCGTCCCCTGTCGTCCCCGGTCGGCCCGCGCCGTTCGCGGCCATGATCGCGGCCGCGGGCGGGGCTGGTGGAAGTCGTTCCGTGCTCAGGACCTATCCTGCCGTGCCCGTCGCCCGGCCGGTACCGCCTTGGCCGTCACCACAGCCGACCGCCGTGGAATCGCCACCGCGGCACGGCCACCCGCAGCGGCCCGTTCGCGCACAGCCAGACGCCCAGCCAGACCACGGCGAAGTGCATCGCGAACGCCGACGATGCCACCCCGCCCGCGCCCGGCACGAGCCCACCGCGCGCCGCGAGCCACGTGAGCAGGCCCTCGTTCACCCCCGTGACCAGGCCGAATCCCGTTGGCCAGTCCTTCTCCCAGCGGAACTGCTGGAGCCCGTGGTAGATGAGCTCCCAGCCGACCCCGAGCACGGCGACCGCCACCAGCACCCCGAACGCGCCGCCGTAGTCGGCCCCCGCGCCCGGCAGCACCGGCACGACCAGCACCGTCAGCACGACGCCGACGGTGGCGAGCAGGAACAGCCGCGTCTGCACACGACCGCCCAACGTCGGTACCACGGATGTCCCTCCCCTCCGCCCCTCTGTCCCGCGTATCCCTCTGTCCCACGTGTCCCTCTGCCGCTTGGACCGGCCGCTCAGACCGGCTGGTTGCGCATCCACCGGACCCACTGCGTCACCGAGCGGCGGCTGTCGAGGCGCTGCCCGAAACCGACCGACGCCAGGTCGTCGGCGATCTCCTGCGCGGCGATCTGCAGGCCGAGGAAGGTGTCGACGCCCGGGAAGTAGCCGCCGAGCGTCGCCGCGCCGGACGCGTAGAGCCGTCCCGGGTCGCTGCGGGTGCCGCGCACCTCGAATGTGCGCTCCACGTCGAGCCGGCCGAGCGGGTTGTGGCCGGCGCCGGAGTGGTCGAGCAGGTCGGCCAGCACCCGGTGCTCGCGAATGTCGGCGATCAGCCCGGTCGCGTCGATCACGTAGGCGGCCGGCACCTCCAGCATGCCGTCGGCGGTGCGCATCCGGGTGACGACCGTGCCGTCCGGACCCGGTTCCAGGGTGTGCACCTCGCCGACGTGCGTGGTGTACCAGCCCTCGCGGCGACCGCGGGCCAGCTGCTCCTGCCAGACCCGGCGGCGCGGCGTGTTCGTGCCGCCGATGGCGTCGTAGAGGGCCCTGCGCTCGGCGCCCTCCAGCTCGCGCATCCGCGCCTTGAGCTGCCCGCCCCAGACCGACTTCGGGTAGTTGAAACCCTGGTAGGCCCAGCCGTCGCCGCCACGGCGGCGCATGAACACGCTCGGCCCGTGCGCGCCACGTACGTAGGTGCGGAACAGGTGGACGATGTGGGTGCGCGCGCCCTGCCGGTCCCGGTCGTTGATCAGCCGGTTCAGGATGCGGGACGCGACGATCCCGGCGCCGCGGACGACGACGGTCGCCGGATGGCGGACAAGTTCGTCGTAGACGTGCTCGTGCGGCTCGTAGGCGTTGACGACCCGGCGCACGTCGCCGTGGCGGGCCCGGTACTCCTGCAGGTCGGGCAGGAAACGCAGCCCCGGGTAGCCGACGGCGAGGTGCACGAACCGGCTGCGGTAGGCGATCCGCCTGGTGGCCGGTGCCAACTCGGCGGGGGCAGCCGTCCTCCTCGGGGCGCTCCCCAGCCGCAGGGTGGGCATCGATTCCGAGCCGTCCGCCGGCGGGGTGAGGATCGTCAGGTAGCCACCGCCGGCGCGCCGGCGCACCATCCGGACCTGGCCGCGGACCAGCATCGACGGCCAGTCGATGCGCGCCGCCTCTCGGGCCATGCTCGCGAACACCGTGCCGACCCGCGGGGTGTAGTAGTCGGACAGCACCGGCTCGGTCAGCACCTGCCACAGCGGCCGGGTGAACCCGCGCAGGGTCGAGGCGGTGAACGCCTCGCGCACCGCGTATGACGGGAAGCCCCAGATGTTGTCCGGGGTGGACGCCGAGTCCGACCGGATCCGCTCATGCTCGGGGATCTGCGAGACCCGGGTCAGGTACTGGTAGGTCTGCCACGGCTGGTCGATCGTGGACAGTACCCTGATGGCCGACGCCGGCAGCCCGGCGATGCGCAGCTGGTCGACGAGGACGAACGAGCCGATCCCACCGCCGACGGTGACCAGCTCCACGTCCCGGATCGGGATGCCGGCGGCCGCGACCATCGCGTCCGTCCACACCGGGGCAGCGAGCAACGCGGGGGTCAGGTCACCACCCACGGCCGTCCCTCCGCCCACCTCGATCCGCGTACGGACCCGCGGACGGATCGTCGCTCCCGGCCTGGCCGTCCTGCTGCCACGATAGGGCCACACCCACCGCGAGGGATGTCCAGGTTCCGACACCCGTGCCCACCTGCCCCCACATAAACGATCTACAACTTAGGATGGTACAAGCGACAACTTCGAGGCTAAGTTGTCGCTCAAGTTGTAGATCAAAGTTTGGGTTGTGGGTGGCGATGGCGATGGCGAACCTTCAGGCCGAGGTGGACGACGCGGTCGTTCGGCTCCGTCAGGCTGGGACCGACCTGCAGTCCATCGAGGTCAAAGCCGCGGCGGGTGGCCTGCCGAAGTCCATCGCGGACACGCTGTCCGCCTTCGCGAACGCCCGGGGAGGGTTGGTGATCCTCGGCCTCGATGAGGCCAGGGGATTCCAGCCGGTGGGGATCGACGCGGCGAAGCTGGCGAGCGACCTCGCCGCGGCATGCGTGGACCAGCTGGAACCGGCCGTCCGGTCGGACATCGACATCGTGTCGGTCGATGGTCAGTCGGTCGTCGCCGCCCGCATCGATGAGATGGCGGTCGATCGCAAGCCGTGCCATGTGCGCGCCCGCGGCCTGGAGCGTGGCTCCTACCTGCGGACCCACGACGGCGACCGGCCACTTTCGACGTACGAGGTGCACATCCTCGTGTCGTCACGCGGGCAACCGCGCGATGACATGGTTCCCGTCCTGGAGGCGTCCCCGGCGGACCTCGACGCCGATCTGGTCACCTCGCTGGTGCGCCGGCTGCGCGCGACACGGGGTCCCTTGTTCTCGGGCTCCTCGGACGACGAGGTGCTGAGGCTGCTGCGGGTGCTCATCGACACGGAGGACGGGCCGAAACCGAGCTTGGCGGGGCTTCTGGCCCTGGGCCGTTATCCCCAGCGCTATTATCCACAGCTCGATGTCACGTTTGTCGCGTATCCCACAATCACGGGCGAGCCGATCCAGGGCGGCACCCGCTTTCTGGACAACCAGTCGATAGACGGGGCGATACCGATCATGGTTTCCATGGCGCTGGCCGCGGTGCGGCGGAACATGAAGCGGCGCGCCATCATCGTCGGTATCGGCCGGCTGGACCAGTGGGAGTACCCGGAGGAGGCGATCCGGGAAGCAGTGGCGAATGCCCTGATGCACCGCGACTACCATCCGCTGGCCCAGGGGACGCAGATCCGGGTCGAGCTGTATCCCGACCGGCTGGTGGTGACCAGCCCGGGTGGGCTGCACGGCCCGGTGAGCAGGGAGGACCTGCTGGCCGAGCCTGCCTCGTCGTCTCGCAACGCGCTGCTGGCCAAGCTTCTCGAGGACGTGGAGGTCCCCGGAACCGGACGGACGGTCTGTGAGAACCGGGGCACCGGCCTGCCGGCGATGGCCGCGGCGCTTCGCTCCGCGGGGATGGAACCGCCCGCGCTGATCGACACCGTCCGCGAGTTCCGTGTCGTCTTCCACAGCCACAGCCTGCTGGACGACGATTCCGTTGCCTGGCTGTCCACCGTCGACACCGCGGGGCTCGCCGACCGTCAGCGGTTCGGCCTCGCCTTCCTGTACCGCAACACGACAATTACCAATCAGCAGTACCGCGGACTCACCGGGTGCGACGCCGGAACCGCGTCCAGGGACCTCACGGGGATGGCCGCGGCCGGCCTGGTGACAAAGAATGGAGATCGCCGATGGACGCAGTGGCGTCTCGCTGAAGGTCTCATTCCAGATCGCCGTGTCTCCGACCATGGGGCAGAGTCTCGACGCGGCCAGGCGGCTCTCTGGCCGACGTCGTCGTCGGCTGGCGCGGCCGTCGCGAGACCCGCGGGACGGCGAGACCGGTCCGCGGACATCCGTGTGCTGCTCGCGGGCGGCCCCCGTGACACGAACGAGATCGCGAACGCGCTGGGGATGACTCCGCAGGGGGCGCTGCGCTGGCTGCACCGCATGGCCGAGGTCGTTCGGATCGAACCGGGCCCTGGACAGCGACGACTCCGGTGGACGTTGCGCGACTGAGGGGACCGCTGTCCGTGCTCTGATCAACGGCTTGTGCGGGGGCCGTTCGTGGAGGATCGAGCTCTCCTGGCTCCCGAGCCGGGGCGAGGTTGGCGTGACGGCGGTCGAGAGCAGGCGGTCATCCGCGGATGGAGGATCCTCATGGTAGATGAAAGCAGCGTGCTATTCGCCGTCGGATTTTCCCCGTTGCTGGGGATGGTCGCGCTGGTTTTCTACGCCGAGGTGGTGCGAGGGCGTTCGTTCTTCGGTAATAACAGGAGATCGATCTCGCTCGCGCGGGCATTTCTGTTTACGGGCGCCGCGATCAGTCAGGTGACCTTCGTCTCGGAGCGAGACAGCCTGCTGCACGTGATTCCCCTGGCGGCGGGGGCGACGTTCGTCGTCGCGGCGCTCGCCATCTGGGTCTGGCAAGGCTGGAGCGGAGATCTCGGCGGGTGATGTCGCGGCCGGCATTGGGGCAGAGAAAGTGAACTGGCAGTTATAGGAGGATGGGACGGCGCCGCGGGGAGGGTACGGGCAGGTGTGGACGCTGAACATGGGAAAGGATCGGTGGCGAGGTGGGGACGAAGACGAAGCTGGTTGGGCGGGCCTGGTACTGGTTTGCGTACGGTGCGTTTGGGCTGGTGGTTGGTGCTGTGATGCTGAGGGCCGGAATACGGGAGCCGGCAGACCCATGGGGGTGGGGCTTCGGGGTGCTCTGGCTCGCGCTTTCTCCTGTGAGCTTCGTGCGGGGAGCGCGGCTGCTGTGGGAGCGGCGACGCTCTCGGGAGGAGTCGTCGTCGTGAGCGTTGACAGCAGCCGCTCGAAGGTCTCCTCGGGTCAGGTCAGGGCGCGGTCGAGGTGGATGGCGGCGCTGATGAGGGCGAGGTGGGTGAAGGCCTGGGGGAAGTTGCCCAGGGCCTCGCCGGAGGGGCCGATCTCCTCGGCGTAGAGGCCGACGTGGTTGGCGTAGGTGAGCATCTTCTCGAAGACCATCCGGGCTTCGCTGACCCGGCCGGCGCGGGTCAGCGCCTCGACATACCAGAACGAGCACAGGTTGAACGTGCCCTCGTCGCCCGTCAGGCCGTCCGAACCGTCCGCGGCGTAGCGGCGGACCAGGCTGTCGCTGACCAGGTCCTCGCCGACACGGTCGAGCGTCGACAGGAACCGGGGGTCGGTGGGGCCGGAGAACTTCACCAGCGGCATGCACAGCAGCGAGGCGTCGAGCCGCTCTGAGCCCGGGTACTCCATGTAGGCGCCGCGCTGGGGGTTCCACGACTCGTTCTGGACGAACCGGTAGGCCTGGCCGGCGAGGTCCTTCCAGTCGTTCGTGGGCCCGGGCAGGCCGCGCTGGCGCGAGATGCGGCAGGCACGCTCGAACGCCACCCAGGTCATCAGCGCCGAGTAGGTGAAGCGCTGGCGGCCGCCGCGGGTCTCCCAGATGCCCTCGTCGGGGGAGTCCCAGTGCTTGGACAGCCAGTCGAGCTGGCGGCCGAGCGCCTCCCAGAGCTGGAACGAGATCGGGACCTGCTTGTTGTACAGGTACACCGAGTCCATCAGCTCGCCGTAGATGTCGAGCTGGAGCTGCTCGGCGGCGGCGTTGCCGATCCGGACCGGCTTCGAGCCGCGGTAGCCGGCCAGATGGTCGAGGACCATCTCGTCGAGGTGGGGGTTGCCGTCGACGCTGTACAGCACATACAGGCCGGATTCCGTCGGCGCCTCGTGGCAGCGGTGCTCCAGCCAGTCCATGAAGGCGGCCGACTCGTCGGTGAAGCCGAGCGCCATCAGCGCGTAGGTGGTGAAGGCCGCGTCGCGGATCCAGGTGTAGCGGTAGTCCCAGTTGCGCACGCCGCCGAGTTCCTCCGGCAGCGACGTCGTCGGCGCGGCCACCAGCGCGCCCGTGGGGCGGTAGACGAGCAGCTTGAGGACCAGGGCGCTGCGCACCACCATCTCGCGCCAGCGGCCGTGGTAGCGGCCACGGCGGATCCACGACTGCCAGTAGTTGACGGTGCGGGTGAACAGCGCGTCGGCCTCGCCGGTGACCAGCGGGCGGATCGTCGCGTTCCACTCGAGGACGATGTCGGCCGTCTCGCCGTTGGCCAGGTCGAACTCGGCGTACACGGCGGTGCCCTCGACGCGCAGCGGCAGCGACGTGCGCAGCACCAGGGTGCCCGTCACCGACTCGAAGACAGCGCCCGAACCGGGGATGAGCGTCACCGTATGGGCGGTGCGGCCGTAGTCGAAGCGGGGGTCGCAGCGCAGCCGGAACGACGCCGTCCCGCGCACGGCCCGCGCCTGGCGGACGACGACGTGCGGCGTCTCGGTGACGTCGCTGTCCATCGGGACCATGAAGTCGACGACCTCGCCGACCGCGCGCGGGGCCAGGAAGCGGGTCATCAGCACGTTCGAGTCGGGCAGGTAGAGCTGCTTGGCGTGGGAGTCGGGGCAGTGGATGCGGAACGAGCCACCGCGCTCGGCGTCGAGCAGGCTCGCGAAGACCGACGGCGCGTCGAAGCGCTGCGGGCAGTACCAGTCGATCGTGCCGTCCGTGGCGACCAGGGCCACGGTGCGCAGGTCGCCGATGACCGCGTGCTCCTCGATGGGCGGGTAGTCGGTGTCGGGCATTCGTGGGCTCCGCGGGGCGTGATCGGGCCGAGGGTCCGGCCTTCGGTTTCCGCCGGCGCCTGGTCGGAGAGGACGCCACCGCGCCATCAGGCGACCCAGCCGGGGGCCGCCCGCGTCCTCCCGGCCGCCGCCGGTCGCCACCCGAGTCGAGGGGCGACCACGAGACGGTAACCCGCCGTGGGGCACTCCGCCCACGCCTGGCGGCAACCGGCCGGATCGGTCGGATCCACAGTGTGAACACCGGATGTCAGGGGCGGGTCGGGCGGCCTCACACCCGCTCCCCGGAGGTGGTGCGACCCCGGCTCCCGTTACGGTCCGGGGGCGCTGGCACGCCCGGACTGGTTAGCGATCCCACACCGGTGGGGGTCTGGCCGTTCGGGTGGTGGGACACCCCACCTACGATCACGCTATGGCCGCCCACCCATCGACCGCCGAGGACGGTCACGCCGCACTGGTGATGTTCGCTCGGGGAGACCGGGTCTTCCCGATCGACGACCTGGGCGGCGGGATCTGGTCGCGGCGCGGAACCGTGCTGGCCGTGCACCCCGCCGGACGGCGTGAGCCGACCGGGCAGACGGGGCCCGTGCGGGTAGAGTCCGCCCGAATTCCACTGCCGGTCACCGCGCGGGCGACCGTGCTCTGGGACGACGGCAGCGCCGAGGTGCTGGCCGAGGACCAGCTGTGCCTCGTGTATGACCAGGAGGCTCCCGTCGGCGTGCGGGTCGTCACGCTGCCGATGGACGAGCCGGTCGACGTGGTCCAGCACGGCGGGCACGTCGTGCTGGTGCTGCGGGACGGACTGCTCCCGCCCGTCGTGCTCGAGACGCTGCGGGACAAGCTGCGTCGCGTTCGCGCCGCGCTGACGCCGGCACGGCCGGATCAGGCCACGGCGGCCGAGCTTCGCCGCCGGGACCTGGATCTGCTTCGCGCGCTGATCGCCCAGCTCACGGGCGGCTGAGGCGGATGACTGCCGCGCGATCAGCCCGCCGCGCCGCTCAGGAGGTCGAGTACGGCCCGGGGCGCACGCCGGGGCCGTAGGCGTTGCCGTTCATGCCGGCCCGCGGCTGCTCGGTCATCGCCTGGCTGACCTTGGACGCGATCGCCTCGGTGAGCCGGATCGCCTGCGTCAGCGACAGGTTCAGCACGATCTCGCTGTCATCGGTCATCGCGAAGCGTACCGACACATCCGCCATGGTCGTTCCTCCCAGACTCGGTCCGCCCGACACCCGGTTGTGGGGGACCGACCCACCATCCCCGATCGTGGTCTCCGGCCAGACGCGGCCCCCCTCGTCGGGCGCGACAGCCGAGCTGCTAGGGGCGTACGTCATGAACTCCGGGTCATCGGTCAACTTCATGCGTCCCCGTTTCGGTGTCGTCAACCGGGCGGAAATGCCCATTGGTGATGATGGCATCGCAACGGGTGTTTATTGCTTGACGCTCAGCAGATTCGGTGAGGAAGATCACACCGGGACCACGGAGGGGTGCCCCGACCGGGCGATCAGATCCAGCCGGGGAACCACATCCGCGCCCGCCAGGAGGAGTAGGGGATCACCTGCGCGGCGAGCACCGGGTAGAAGTACGCGAACAGCAGCACCACGATGATCGTGTAGATGCCGACGGACAGGGCGCCGGCCAGCCGGCGGGTGTCGGACGCGTCCCGCGGGCCGAGCGCGAGGCCCGCCAGCCCCGTGATCCCGAGGATCAGGAACGGCAGGCTCGGCAGCGCGTAGAAGAAGAACATCGTGCGGGCCGGGAACAGCAGCCACGGCAGGAACGCCGAGCCGAAGCCCACCAGCACCAGCGCCGCCCGCCAGTCCCGTCGGGCGACCCACCAGGCCAGCGTCCCGACCAGGCTCGCCGTCCCGACCCACCACACCGCCGGATTGCCCAGCGCGATCACCTCCCGGGAGCAGCCGGACGGATCGTGGCAGCCGGACGTCCCGTAGGCGGGCGAGGAGTAGTAGTACGCGACCGGTCGGGCCATCACCAGCCAGCTCATCGGGTGGGAGGCGAAGTCGTGCCCCTGGTGCAGGCCCTCGTGGAACTTCAGCACCGCCATCTGGTACGACCACCAGCCGCGCCACGCGGCGACGAAGCCGTTGCCATACAGGTGCCGGTCGTAGCCGCCGTCGGTGACGAACCAGCCCGTCCAGGTGGCGAGGAACACGACAATCGGTACGGCGACGAACATCGCCAGCCACGGCGCGGCGTCCCGGCGCAGCGCGCCGAGCACCGGCCGGCGGGCCCCGGCGGTGCGCCGCGCGCCGATGTCCCAGGCGATCGCGAGCGCCGCGAACCCGATGATCGTGTACAGCGCGCTCCACTTGACGCCCACCGACAGGCCCAGTGCCACCCCGCAGGCCAGCCGCCACGGGCGGAACCCGAGCCGGGGGCCGAACATGTCGCGGCGCGGATCGTCACCGGGTTTCGTCCCCTCAAGGCGATCGGCGAGGCGCGCGCGGCCGAAGTCGCGGTCGAGCAGCAGGCAGGCCAGGGCGACGACGACCCCGGTCATCAGGAAGATGTCCAGGATGCCGATGCGGCTCTGGACGAACTCCAGCCCGTCCATGGCCAGCAGCAGACCGGCGAAGCAGCCGAGCACCGTGGAGCGGAACATCCGCCGGGCGGCGCGGGCGAGCACGAGCACCGCCAGCGTCCCGAACAGCGCCGAGGAGAACCGCCAGCCCAGCTCCGGACTGCCGTGCGGCACGCCGGCGCAGTTCGTGTACCCGAACAGGCCCTCGGACGCCGCCATCAGCCACTTGCCGAACGGTGGATGGACGACGTAGCCGGGCCCCGAACAGGTGCTCGAATTGATCTCGTAGCCGGCGGTGAGCAGGCCCCAGGCGTCCTTGGTGTAATAGACCTCGTCGAAGTACACGCCGCGGGGCTCGGTGAGGTGCCAGAAGCGCAGCACGCCCGCGAGCACCGCCACCGAGACCGTCGCCAGCCAGCCCATGAGCGCAGAGCCCGGCATCGGTGGGCACAATCGGTCGCGCAGGCTCTCGGCGGATGGCCGCCGCCGGTCGCGCGGCCCCCCGGCCGCGACTGCGGCCGGCTGGTCCTCGCGTCCGCTCGCACTCCAGGGCACGTGGGCCGTCGTCGCCGTCACACGGATCAGGGTAGGTCCTGACTCCTGCCACACTGGTCAGGTGTCCGGGACCCTGGTGCTGTGCGGTGCTCCGATCGGTGATGTGCGCGATGCGAGCCCCCGCCTCGCCGAGGTTCTCGCGACCGCCGACGTCATCGCCGCCGAGGACACCCGCCGGGTCCTGCGGCTCGCGCACGGCCTCGGCGTGACGATCAGCGGTCGGATCATGTCCTGCTACGACGCGGTGGAGGGCGCCCGCGCCGCGCAGCTCACCGACTACCTGCGCCAGGGCGCGACGGTCGCGCTGGTCACCGACGCGGGCATGCCCGCGGTGTCCGACCCGGGCTTCCGGGTCGTCGCCGCGGCCGCCGCCGCCGGAATGACCGTCACGGTGGTCCCCGGGCCGTCGGCGGTGACGGCGGCGCTGGCCGTCAGCGGGCTGCCGAGCGACCGGTGGACGTTCGAGGGCTTCCTGCCCCGCCGCGGCGCGGAGCGCCGGGCCCGGCTGCGGGAGCTGGCCGGCGAGACGCGCACCATGGTCTTCCTGGAATCGCCGCACCGGCTGGCGGCCGGGCTGCGCGACCTGCTCGCCGTGTTCGGCGCGGACCGGGCGGCGGTGCTCTGTCGCGAGCTGACGAAGACGTTCGAGGAGATCGTCCGGGGCGACCTGGCGGCGCTGGGGGCCTGGGCGACGGATGGCCGCGTCATCCGCGGTGAGTTCACCCTGGTCATTGCCGGTGCCGCCCGCCGCCCGCCGGTGACGGTGACCGGACTCGCCGGCGCCGCCGCGGACATCGCGCGGGACACGGGCACAGACGTCGCCGCGCAGGCGGGCGCGGCCACCGTCTCGGCCGCGGCACTGGCCGCCGAGGTGGAGCGGCGCAGCGCCGCCGGGATGTCACGCAACCAGGCGCGGCGGGCGGTGGCCGCCGAGCTCGGCGTCTCGCGCAACGACGTCTACGCCGCGGAACTCGCCGCCCGGCCGCCCGGCCCCGGTCGCCACGCGTGATCACGGCGCCGTCCGCGTAGTCGGGTCGGTCAGCAGGTTCGCTGCAGGAGCAGGGCCTTGCCCAGCGCCGCCCACTCGTAGGCGATCATGTAGGGCCACATCGTGCGTGGCAGCGGCACGCCGATCATCCGGGTCTCGCCGGAATAGCAGCGGGCCAGGCGCAGGTGCGCCCTGGTGCTCTGCGACGTCGCCGTGACCACGATCAGGGAGTTCCAGCCGCGTGCCCGTGCGGCCTCGGCGACCCACCGCGACTCGCCCTGGGTGGTGCGGGGACTGGGGGAGAAGCAGATGACCTCGACCCCGGGGATGTCCGTCGGGCAGGGGTCCTCGGCGGTCGGCTGCGACACGGCCAGGACCGGCGCGTAACCCGCCTGGGCGAGGGCGACGGCGCGCTCGAGCCTGCCGGGGCTGCCGGCGAACATCACGATCGCGTCCGCCCGGGCCGGGCGGTCCTGATGCGGGAGGACGAACAGCCTGGTCGTCGCCACCACGAAGGCGACGGCCAAGGCGGCGGCCACACCGAGGACGACGGCCCGGCGCCGGCCGGGCGTGGTCGCCGCCCCGGTGCCGAGCGGTGCCGTCGTCAAGGACGCCTCCTCCCGCCGCCGGGGCCGACGCAACCGTCGCCTCATCCTCCCCGGGTGGGCTGCGCGGCCGGACCCCGCCACGCCGCCGGTCGGCTGGTGATGAGCCGCGGATGGGCGAACGCGGCGCGGGCCGCCTCCCGCGGCCAGACGGTGTGCGACGCCCCGTCCTGCCACTGGACGACCGGGATCTGATGGCCGACCTGCAGTCCGGTGGCCTCGTCGAGGCGGAACCGGCCGAGCAGCGTCGTCGTGTCGATGCCGCGGGCGGCGGCGAGCACGGAGGCGTCCTGGACGCCGCCGCAGAACCGGATCGCCCGGCCCAGGACCAGCCCGGTGACGTAGGCCCAGGCGGCCGTCTCGGTCGGCGCGACACCGTGCAGCGCGGTGTAGTCGGCGGTGAACTCGCGCGCGGTCGGGCCGGTGGCCGTCCCCCGGGTGTCCTCCGGGATCCAGCTGCCCGGGGCGAGCAGGCGTTCGCGCAGGTCACCGAGGCTGGCGGTGGCCTGCGCGCTGACCGCGGTGGAGAACGCGGCCGCCCGCCACGGGCGGCGCAGCAGGATGTTCGCCGCGGCCAGCTCGTCGTCCGGCGCGGCGTGCACGATGAGGATGTCGCCGGGTGGCAGCCGGCTCGCCGCCTGGGTGGCCCGGCCCGGCGGGAAGACGTGTGAGGCGACCTCGAAGGCCTGCGCCCCCGCGGCCGCCCGCGTCCCCGAGGCGATCTCCACCGCGGTGTCGCCGGAGGCGAGTAGCACCACCTTGCGGGCCCGCCGGTCGGCCGCGCGCACCACCGAGAGCACCCCGCGCGGCCAGGTGGACGTGGCCGCCGCGATGTTGACGACGTTGGGGAACGCCTGGCGGACGAACCGGGTCGACGGCGCGCCCGTGTTGAACACCACTCGGTCCGTCGCCGCGCAGGCGGCCAGCGCCGCGCGGTGGCCGTACGGCCCGAGCAGGGCGTCCGGCCGGGCGGCGACGGCGGCGCGCATCGCCGCGGCCGGGTCAGGGTGGGCGTCGTAGGCGGTCAGGCTGATCTCGTCCCAGGGTGCCGGCAGATGCTCGTCGCGGGCCCACAGGGTGACCCCGCGCAGGCCGGCCAGCCCCTGGGCGGAGTCCGGCCCGGTCAGGGGAGTGACGAGGGCGACAGTCAGCGGCGTCGTCATGGTCGGTGTTCCTTGCGGTCGTTCACCTGTTAAGCGTCCCATGCGAGATATGCGGAATCTTCGGGACGCCTGTCCCGCCGTAGACTGCGCAGGAATGCGGGGAACAGGACGCGGGGCCGGAAGGCGGTTGGTGAGGTGGCGCGTAGCTCCAGTCGGACGGGCGATCCGCCGCCCCCGCCCGATCCGCTGCCGGTGGCCGTCGTCGACAGCCACTGCCATCTCGACCTGATGGACACCGAGGTGGCGCCGGCACTCGCCGCCGCCACCGCCGTCGGTGTCACCCGTGCGGTGACCGTCGGTGTCGATCTTCCCACGAGCCGGTGGCAGGCCGAGGTGGCGCGGGCCCATCCCCAGCTCTACGCCGCCGTCGCCATCCATCCCAACGAGGCGTCCCGCGGCGTGAGCGAACAGACATACGCCGATATCACCGAGCTAGCCCGACAGGACAAGGTCCGCGCGGTCGGGGAGACCGGTCTGGACTACTACCGGACGCCACCGGAGGGGCACCTCGCCCAGCAGGAGAGCTTCCGGCGGCACATCGCGATCGCCAAGGAGACCGGGCGCGCGCTGATGATCCACGATCGTGAGGCGCACGACGACACGCTGCGTATCCTCGCCGAGGAGGGCCCGCCCGAGACGGTCGTGTTCCACGCGTTCTCCGGCGACGCGGCGATGGCCCGGAGCTGCGCGGACGCCGGGTACGTGATGTCGTTCGCCGGCAACGTCACCTTCAAGAACGCGGCGAACCTGCGCGAGGCGGCCGCCGTCGCCCCCGCCGAGCTGCTGCTCGTCGAGACCGACGCGCCGTTTCTCACCCCCGTGCCGTGGCGTGGCCGGCCAGGTGGGCCGTACCTGATCCCGCTGACCCTGCGGGTGCTCGCCGAGACGCGGGGAGTGGGCGTCGCCGAGCTCGGTGCCGCGGTGGCGGCCAACTCGGAGCGGGTGTTCGGGCCCTGGTAGGCATCGATGCTTCGGGCGCTGGTGGCGCTGGTGGCGCTGGTGGCGCTGGTGGCGCTGGTGGCGCTGGTGGTGGTGGCGGGCTGCTCGCGGCGGCGGAGTTGCGGGCGTTGGCGCGTGCCCTTGACCTGCAGCCGACGAAGCGGCGCGGGCAGAACTTCCTCGTCGATCCGAACACCGTGCGCCGGCTGGTGCGTCTCGCCGGCGTCGGGCCGCAGGACACGGTGCTCGAGATCGGCCCAGGCCTCGGCTCGCTGACCCTGGGGCTGCTCGACGCGGCCGGGGCCGTCGTCGCGGTCGAGGTCGATCCGCCGCTGGCCGCGGCTCTGCCGGTGACCGTCGCCGCCCGGCTGGACCCCGCCATCGCCGGCCGGCTGCGCGTGGTGCTCGGTGACGGGATGACGGTGGGTCCGGACGACCTGCCGGAACTGGTGGCCGCGCCAGGCGTACTCGCGGCGAACCTGCCCTACAACGTCGCGGTACCGCTGCTGCTCGGCGTGCTGGAGCGGTTCCCGTCGCTGTGCCGTGGACTGGTGATGGTGCAGGCGGAGGTGGCCGAGCGGCTCACCGCCCCGCCCGGCGGTCGTGTCTACGGGGCGCCCAGCGTGAAGCTGGCCTGGTACGCGCGGTCCCGGCTGGCGGGCGGGGTGCCGCGTCCGGTGTTCTGGCCCCAGCCGAACGTCGACTCCGCGCTCGTCGCCTTCACCCGCCGGGACGAGCCGCCCGGGCGGCCTGAGCAGCGCCGCGCGGTGTTCGCCGCCATCGATGCCGCCTTCGCGCAGCGCCGCAAGACCCTTCGGACGGCGCTCTCGCCCTGGGCCGGCTCGCCGGCGCTCGCGGCGGAGTTCGCCCTCGCCGCCGGTGTTGACCCCGGCGCGCGTGGCGAGACGCTCTCCGTCGACGACTTCTGCCGGCTGGCGGACGCCCGCGCGGTCTCCACGCCGTAGTCGGCGGCTGCGACCGTCACTCGCTGCCTCCTCCCTGGAGGATTCTCTGGACTCTTCGTTGTCCACAGCCGTCGGACCGGGCCGGTCGCCTCGTCCACAGTCTTCAAACATGCGTTCGACAGTCCGGGTAGCTCGTCCTATGGTCGTTCCATGGTCATCCACGCGGCGCGGGGCGAGATTCCCGGCACCACACCGGTTCCCCCCGACCCACCGCCCCAGGCCGATGCCGACCTGTGCGGCCTTCTCGACTTCACCGCACCACCCGCCCCGTCCAGCGCACCGGACTCCGCCGACCCCCACGGCCCACCCGACCCGTCGGCCCGGCCGAGCGGCGGTTCCGATTCGCATTCCGGCGCCGCGGCGGGGAGTCTGGGGGCCCGGCTGACGATGATTGTCGAGCACATCCAGGGGATGCTGGCCGACGAGGCGTGGCCGCTGTCCGATGGCGAGCTCGACGCGCTGTTGGAGGGCGTCGGCCGATTGGGCGGTCCGGTGGCCGCGGTCAACAACCGGCTGATCACCGAGGCTCTCGACCGTGGTCTGGCACCTCGTCGCGGGGCCAGCGACATACCCAGCCTGCTCCGCGACCGGCTCGCCCTGTCCACTCGCGAGGCCCGCCGCCAGGTCGCGCTGGCCCGCGCCGTCAGCGACGGCCCGTGCGAGGCCACCGGGCAGGCCCTTGCCTGCGGCGACATCACCGTCGAGCACGCCCACGTCATCCGCGAGGCGATCGCCTCCCTGCCCATCGATATCACCCCCCAGGAGCGGGCCGACGCCGAACAGACCCTGCTCGGCCATGCCCGGGTCTTCGACCCCTATCGGCTAGTCAGGCTCGCCGCCCGCATCAGGGAGGACCTCACCCGCGTCGACCCTTCCCCCGGCGCCGACAGCAGGACCGGGCAGTCCGGTGATTCCCCACACGACGACAGCGACGATCCCGGCCGCGGGCCTGGCGACAGGGACAGCGACGCAGACACGCCGGGCAGCGAGGACAGGGGGTCCGGCGAGGACAGCGGGTCCGGTAGATCCGAAGGAGGAGACGAGGACCAGCGGCCGTCGCCTGACCCGGCCGCGGTCCGACGCCTCTCCTTGCGCGACACGCCCGAGGGCACCACGCTGATCAGTGGTGAGTTGGACGCCGAGGCCGCCGCGCTGCTGCGCACCGCGCTGGACGGCCTCGCCGCGCCACGCCCGGCCGTCGACGGCATCCCTGACATCCGAAGCCCGCAGCGCCGCCGCGCCGACGCCCTCGTCGAACTGGTCACGCGGGCGCTGACCGGTGCCGTCGTACCCGTCAGTGGCGGGGTGCGACCCCACCTCGTCGTGCACGTTCCCTGGGACACTCTCGTCAGGGGCGGCCTCGAGCCGGCCATGACCGACTGGGGGCTTCCGCTACCTCGTGGGGTCCTCACGAGGCTGGCCTGCGACGCCGAAGTCAGCAGGATCATCCTCGATCCCGCCGGAGTGCCGCTTGATGTCGGACGATCCACTCGAGTGGTCCCGTCGAGCCTCCGCCGTGCCCTCGTCGTCCGTGACCAAGGGTGCGCGTACCCGGGCTGCGACGTCCCGCCGAGCTGGACGGAGTGTCATCACATCACCCCGTGGCAGCACGGCGGGCGCACCATGCCCCGCAACCTGGTCCTGCTGTGCGGCGCCCACCACCGGCAGGTCCACCACGACAGGTGGCGGATCCTCGTCGAGGACGATGATCGGCCCTCCTTCATCCCACCGCCGCACATCGACCCCCGTCAGCGCCCCCGCCGCAACCCCTACGGTCAGCCCCCACCCACCCGCCGCAGGACATGACCGCGGGCTGCGGCGGCGGTCTGAGCACGCACCATCGGCAATCGGGCCGGCGGCTCGGGTCGGCGGGTCACTGCGGGCGAGACGCGCGGCGGGCCGGGATCAGCTGGTGGCGATGCCGATCGCGCGGCGGACGCCGGTCAGGACCGGGCGGGCTCGGTCGCGCGCCTGCTCGGCGCCGGTGGCGAGGATCACATCCAGCTCGCTCCCGGGGGCGACCAGCTCGTCGTAGCGCTCGCGCAGCGGGGACAGCCAGGAGCTGACGGCCTCGAACAGGGCGTTCTTCAGCTCACCCCAGCCGGTGCCGCCCTGCTCCAGGCGGGCCCGCATGTCCTTGACCTCCTCCGGTGTGGCGAAGTTCTCGTAGAGCGCGAAGGCCGCCGAGGTGTCGGGGTCCTTCGGGCCCTCCACCGGGGTGCTGTCGCTCACGATGCCGCGAACGAGCTTGCGCAGCTGCTTTTCCGGGGCGAACAGCGGAATGGTGTTCCGGTAGGACTTGCTCATCTTGCGGCCGTCGACACCGGGCAGCGCCTTCGCCGAGACACCGGCGGGATAGATGCCCTTCGGAACCGTCAGGCTGAAGCTGTCTCCGTAGAGGTGGTTGAACGTACCGGCGATGTCCGCAGCGTATTCCACGTGCTGCGTCTGGTCCTGCCCGACCGGCACGACGTCGGTGTTCATGATGAGAATATCGACGGCCATGAGAATGGGGTAGTTGAAAAGCCCCATGTTGACGCCGGCGTCCAGGTCCGTTGCTCCGGACTCGGCGTTGCGGTCTCGTGCGGCCTTGTAGGCGTGGGCCCGGTTCATCAGACCCTTGGCGGTGACGCAGGACAGCACCCACGACAGCTCGAAGATCTCGGGAACATCGGACTGGCGGTAGAAGATCGTGCGGGCCGGATCCAGGCCCAGCGCGATCCAGGTGGCCGCCACCGACCGGGTGTACGTCGCCAGCTCCACGCGATCACGGATCGAGGTCAGGGCGTGGTAGTCCGCGATGAAGTAGATCGACTCGTAGGTCGAGGTGAGCTCCAGCGAGGGCCGGATCGCTCCGATGTAGTTCCCGAGGTGCGGCTCACCGGTCGGCTTGATCCCGGTGAGCGCCACCTTGCGCTGCTCCGCTGCCATGGATGCGCAGTCTACGGACGTCGCGGGTGCCGCCGCCGCTGCCTCAGGCGTCGCCGCCGAACAGACCGGTCACCGAGCCGTCCTCGAAGACCGCCTTGATCGCGGCGGCGAGCAGCGGGGCGATCGACAGCTCGGTGATCTTGTCGATGCGGGCCTCGCTCGACAGCGGCAGGGTGTTGGTGAGCACGACCTCGCTGATCTCCGAGTTCTTCAGCCGGTCGGCCGCCGGACCGGACAGCACCCCGTGGGTGGCGGCGGCGATGACATCCGCGGCGCCGTGCGCCTTGAGCGACTCCGCGGCCTTGGTGATCGTGCCGGCGGTGTCGATCATGTCGTCGACGATGACGCAGGTACGGCCGCGGACCTCGCCGACGACGTCGAACATCTTGACCTGGTTCGGGACATCCGGGTCACGCCGCTTGTGGATGATCGCCAGCGGGCAGCCCAGCCGGTCGGTCCAGCGCTCGGCCACCCGCACCCGGCCCGAGTCCGGCGCGACGACGGTGACCTCGGAGGTGTCGAGCTTGTTCTCGATGTAGTCCGCCAGCAGCGGCAGCGCGAACAGATGGTCCACGGGGCCGTCGAAGAAGCCCTGGATCTGCGCGGTGTGCAGGTCGACGGACATGAGGCGGTGGGCGCCGGCGGTCTTGAACAGGTCGGCGACGAGCCGAGCGGAGATCGGCTCCCGGCCGCGGTGCTTCTTGTCCTGGCGCGCGTACGGGTAGAACGGCGCGACGACGGTGATGCGCTTCGCGCTCGCCCGCTTCAGCGCGTCCACCATGATCAGCTGTTCCATCAGCCAGGTGTTCACCGGCGCCGAGTGGCACTGCAGGACGAACGCGTCGCAGCCGCGGACCGACTCCTCGAAACGCACGAAGATCTCGCCGCTGGCGAACTCGTAGGCGTTGGTCGGCACCGGCGTGACGTCGAGCTCGGCCGCTACCTCGGCTGCCAGCGCCGGGTGGGAACGCCCGGAGAACAGCATCAGGTTCCGCCGGTTCTCGGTCTGGTAGGCCACCGCGTGTCTCCTCGGGCGTGAAGGATGATCAGACTGCTGTGCGCGATGCGCCGGCCCGGCTGTTCGCGCGGCCGGCAGCCGAGGGCGTATCCGGGTGGTACCCGGTGCCGCGCTGATTAGCGCGCCGGCGTGGGTGACCGGACGCAGCCCAGGCCGTGAGCATCCCCTCGCTGGTCAGAAGGTTGGAGGCCGACCCTTCTACGTTCTGCTTCCGGCGCCCGGAACGCCAGCGATGCCGGGCTCGGGCAGCCTGGTGTGCGCCAAGTCACCGGCGGAATCACGGTCCGCAGCGGGTAGGTCCGCCGGCCGCGGCGATTCCGGCACGGTCGGTCGCGAACCAGCCGCGGGTGCGGGTGCGGCGACGGTGGGCGCCCCGGCCGCCGAGGCCGCCGAGGCCGCCTGGTCGGCGGGGGAGCCAGGGCGGCGTCGGGCCACCCAGTCCTCGATGACGCGCTGACGGCCCTCCCGGATGGCCAGTGCCCCGGGCGGCACGTCCTCGCGGATGACGGCGCCGGCGCCCGTGTAGGCACCGTCTCCGACGGTCACGGGGGCGACGAGCATCGTGTCGCTGCCGATGCGGACATCCGAGCCGATGATCGTGCGGTGCTTGGCGACGCCGTCGTAGTTCACGAACACCGAGGTGCAACCGATGTTGCTGCGGTCGCCGACGACCGCGTCGCCGACGTAGGCCAGATGGGGGACCTTCGTCTCCTCACCGAGCTCGGCGGACTTCGTCTCCACGAAGGCCCCGATCTTGCCAGCGCGGCCGAGCCGGGTGCCGGGGCGCAGATGGCTGTAGGGGCCGACGGTGGCGTCGGCGCCGATCTCGGCACGCTCGGCGGTGGTGCGGATGACGGTCGCGCCGGGGCCGACGACGGTGTCGGTGAGAGTGCACTCGGGGCCGACCGTCGCCCCGCGGGCGACGTGGGTGCGGCCGTGCAGGGAGGTGTGCGGAGCGATCGTCGTGTCCGGCTCGAGGGTGACATCCGCGTCGATCCAGGTGGTCGCCGGATCGATGATCGTGGTGCCGCCACGCATCGCGGCCTCGACGACCCGGTCGCGCAGGGCCCGGCCGGCGGCGGCGAGCTGGACCCGGTCGTTGACGCCGGCCGCCTCGGCCGGGTCGGCGACGCTGCGGGCCGCCACCGGCTCGCCGTCGCCGACCAACAGGGCGACGACGTCCGTCAGGTACTCCTCGCCCTGGGCGTTGTCCCTGGTCAGACGGGCCAGAGCGGCCTGGAGCGAACCGGCGCGGAAGGCGTAGACGCCGGTGTTGATCTCGCGGATGGCCGCGGTCGCTGCGTCGGCGTCGCGGTGCTCGACGATCGCCCGCACCCCTCCGTCACCGTCCCGCACGACCCGGCCGTAGCCGGTGGCGTCGTCGAGGACGGCGGTCAGCACGGTCGCGGCGGCGTCGGTGGCGTCGTGGTGCTCGGCGAGGGCGGCGAGCGTCGCCCCGGTGAGCAGTGGGGTGTCACCCGGCAGCACGATCACCGTGTCCCGCTCCGCGAGGCCGTCGAGCGCGCCGAGCGCGACCCGCACGGCGTGACCCGTGCCGAGCTGGCGGTTCTGCACGGCGGTGACCGCCATGGGCGCCTGCTCGGCGAGCATGGCCGTGACCTGCTCCCGGCCGTGGCCGATGACGACGGCGGTCCGGGTGGCGGCGAGGGCGGCGGTGGCCTGCAGGACGTGCCCGAGCAGCGCGCGCCCCGCGACGCGGTGCAGCACCTTCGGCGTAGCCGAGCGCATCCGCTTACCCTCGCCCGCTGCCAGGATGATGACGGCCGCCGGACGTGGTGAGGTCACGCGATCTCCCGGGTCTCTGATCGGCACGATCTTCGATCGGCACGGTCTGTGATCGGCACGGCGATGGGGCGACGGGGACCACAGTACCGCGACGTTCCGGTGGCTCACGGGGAGGCGACGTTCGCCGTCTGGGTCTGCCTGTCCGGGTCTCCGTGCCGGCGGGTCATCGGTGGTCCGCCTCCGCGGTGTGCGACCCGAGTGCCGGGCGGATGCGCCATCCGGTCCGCGGTGGGGATCCGCAATGTAGTGGGTGCCGGGCACACGGGCGACGTGGATGGGAACCGCCTGGGCGCGGGCGGCGGAATTCGTGGATCCGGCGGCCTGACCGGCGCGGCGATACTTCCCGCCAATTTTTTGTGATGGTATTACTGGTAGTACTCCGGCTGTGCTCCGCCGCCACGACTCGAACGTGGACTAAGAGAACCAAAATCTCCTGTGCTGCCGATTACACTACGGCGGACCGCGGGGAAAACATGGCAACTCTACCATCGCGGGTGGCGCGGACGATAAAAGTCGGCCCAGCCGTCATCGCTGCCGCCCTCGCGCTGCCGTGCCTCGCCCGCGCGGCGGTCCCGCTGGAGAGAGCACATCTGGGCGCCTGCCTACGGGGTGGCGCCAGCGGGTGTCGATGGCGGGGCGGGTGTCCCGTCCAGGCGTAGTTCCACGGTGTGGTGGTTCGGGTCCGTACATGTGGCCGGTCCGGTGGGCACCGATCGCGGTTCCGTGGCCGCCGGAGCGCGTCTGCGGGTTGGTCCGCGTCTGCCGGGCGGATCTCCGGCTGGGCGGATCTCCAGTCGGGCGGCGCCGTTGCTCGGCAGGGGGCCGCTGGTGGTGACCGGGGGTCGTCGGGCGGCCGGCAGGCGCGCGGCCCCCTCGGCGAGCACGGGACCGCTCGGTGAGCGCGCGGGGGTGTGGGCCGTTTGCGCGGTGGACGTCGGTGATGGGGACTGTTGTCATATCGGCGGGCTACCGTGACCGATGGAGTGCCGGTGCAGTGAACCCGCCACAATGGCGGGACCTGCCGCGATGGACGGGACGAGGCGATGACCGCAACCGACACGGTGACCCAGGGTGATAATCGGGCGCCGGATGACGCCCGGGGACCCGACGGGAACCGGGCCGCGCGCCGCGCGGATCCCGCCAACACCGGTAAGGCCACCCGGCCGCGCTCGATGGCCAAGGCCCGGGCCGAGCAGGTCATCCTGCTCCTGGTGATCGTCGTCCCGCTCGCCGCGCTCGTGGCCGCGATCCCGGCCCTGTGGGGTCGATGGATCTCCTGGCGGGACGTCATCCTTGCCGCGGTCTTCTACGCGATCAGCGGCCACGGGGTGACCGTCGGATTCCACCGCTATCTGACGCATCGCGGCTTCCGGACGTCGCGACCGGTGCGGATCGCCCTGGCGGTGGCCGGCAACATGGCGATCGAGGGGCCGGTGATCCGCTGGGTCGCCGACCACCGCCGCCATCACGCGTTCAGCGACGCCGAGGGCGATCCGCACTCGCCGTGGCGCTACGGTCCCGGCACCTGGTCCATGCTCAAGGGTCTTTACCACGCGCACGTCGGCTGGCTGTTCGACCTGGAGCAGACCGATCAGCGCCGGTTCGCCCCGGACCTGCTGGATGATCCGGACATCGTCCGGGTCAGCCACTCGTTCGGGCTCTGCGCGTTCGTCAGCCTGGCCGCGCCCGCGCTCATCGGCGGGCTGTGGGGCGGCTCGTTCGAGGCCGCGGCGCAGGCGTTCTTCTGGGCGAGCCTGGTGCGGGTCGCGGTGCTGCACCACGTCACCTGGTCGGTGAACAGCATCTGCCACGTTCTCGGTTCCCGGCCGTACCGCAGCCGCGACCGGTCGACGAACGTGTGGCCCCTCGCGCTGCTGTCCATGGGCGAGTCCTGGCACAACCTGCACCACGCCGAGCCGACGTCGGCCCGCCACGGGGTACGTCCGTGGCAGATCGACACCAGCTTCTATCTGATCAAGCTGATGGAGACGCTGCGCCTGGTGCGGGACGTGCGCTGGCCGGACCCGGCGCGCCTCGCCGCCAAGCGGATCACCGCCCAACCCGCTGCGGCTGCCGAACCCGCGGCGTAGCCGCTACGCGCGGCATGGCCGTTGCGCGCGGCGTCAGCCGGCGATCTCGGTGAGCTCGAACCAGCGTGCCTCCAGGGCCGAGGTCTGCGCCTCGGCCTCCCGGAGTTCGTCGGTGAGCCGGCCGAGCCCCGTGTAGTCGCTCTGGTCGTGGGCCGCCATCCGCTCGTGGATGGCGGCGATGCGCTCAGAGAGCCGGTCGAGCTTGCGTTCCGTCGCGCTGAGCTCCTTGCGCGCGGCGCGTTCCTCGGCGGCGGACGGACGTGGTGCGGAGGCCGACGTGTCGGCGTTCGGCCCCGCCGCTCCTCGGGCGTCCGACCCCGTTCTGGCGCCTGCACCGCCTCCGCCTCGGGCGTCGGCCGTGCCCCGGCTCGTCGAGGAGGCCGTCCCGCGCAGCCGCAGGTACTCGTCCACGCCGCCGGGCAGATGGCGCAGCCGGCCGTCGATGATCGCGTACTGCTGGTCGGTGACGCGTTCCACCAGGTAGCGGTCGTGCGAGACGACGATGAGCGTGCCCGGCCAGGAGTCGAGCAGGTCCTCCATCGCGGCGAGCATGTCGGTGTCGACGTCGTTCGACGGCTCGTCGAGGATGAGGACGTTGGGTTCGGACAGCAGCACCAGCAGCAGCTGCAACCGGCGCTTCTGCCCGCCGGACAGGTCGCTGACCCGAGCCGAGAGGTGCTCGCGGGCGAAGCCGAGGCGCTCGAGGAGCTGCGCCGGGGTCAGCTCCCGGCCGTCGACCACGTAGGTCGTGCGGGTGCGGGCCAGCACGTCGCGCACCCGGTCGCCCGCGATGTCGTCGAGCTCGCGGAACTGCTGGTCGAGCACGGCCAGCCGGACGGTCTTGCCCTGCTTCACCCGGCCCGCCGTGGGTGCGACAGTGCCGGCGACGAGCCCGAGCAGGGTCGACTTGCCCGCGCCGTTCGCGCCGAGGATCGCCGTGCGCTCGCCCGGCGCGATCCGCCACTCGACGTCGCGCAGCACCTCGCGCCCGTCGAACGACACCCCCGCGTCCAGCAGGTCGATGACGTCCTTGCCGAGCCGCGCGGTCGCCATCCGGGCCAGCTCCAGCCGGTTGCGGGGCGGCGGGACGTCCTGGATGAGCTGGTTGGCGGCCTCGATGCGGAACTTCGGCTTGGAGGTGCGGGCGGGGGCGCCGCGCCGCAGCCAGGCCAGCTCCTTGTGCATGAGGTTCTGCCGCTTCGCCTCGGCGGCCGCGGCCTGCCGGTCGCGCTCGACCCGTTGGAGCACGTAGGCGGCGTAGCCGCCCTCGAACGGCTCGACGATCCGATCGTGGACCTCCCAGGTCGTCGTCGCGACCTCGTCGAGGAACCAGCGGTCGTGCGTGACGACCAGCAGGCCGCCCGCGCCCCGGGACCACCGTCCGCGCAGGTGCGCCGCGAGCCAGGTGATGCCTTCGACGTCGAGGTGGTTGGTCGGCTCGTCGAGAACGATGACGTCCCACTCGCCGACGAGCAGCGCGGCCAGCGCCACCCGGCGGCGCTGACCGCCACTGAGCGTGGCGATCCGGGTGTCCCACCCGATGTCGGGCACCAGGCCGGCGATCACGTCACGCACCTTCGGATCGCCGGCCCACTCGTGCTCGGGGCGGTCACCGATGATCGTGTCCCCCACCGTCGAGGCATCGTCCAAGGTGTCGGCCTGGTCGAGCGCGCCCGTCCGCACCCCGCCGCGACGTGTCACCCGTCCCGCGTCGGGCTCGATCCGGCCCGACAGCATCCCCAACAGCGATGACTTTCCGTCACCATTGCGGCCGACGATGCCGATCCGGTCGCCCTCGTTCACCCCGATCGTCACCGCGTCGAACACGACCCTGGTCGGGTACTCCAGGTGGAGGGACTCGCCCCCGAGAAGATGTGCCATCACGTCCAGCGTAGTCGGGCCGGGCCTGCCGCCAGACCGGCCGCCGGGGTCACGCGGGCCCCGGAACCCCTTCCGTCGCGGCCCCCTCCACGACCCGGGCGCCGGCGGCCGGACCCGAGGCGCGACGCACGGCCCGGGTCACACCCATGCCGGCCAGGCTCGCGGCGAGGTCGACGCTCTCGCTGGCACCCGCGGCGAGGAACGCGCAGGTGGGCCCGGAGCCGCTCACGATCGCCCCGACGGCGCCGAGCTCGCGGCCGGTCTCCAGGACCCGGCGCAGCGCAGGGCGTAGCCGCAGCGCCGCGGGCTGCAGATCGTTGACCAGGGCCGCGCCGAGCTGCGCCGGATCACCGGTGCGCAGTGCCGCGAGGACGTCGTCCGCCGGGGTGGGGCCGGTGCGCAGGCGTCCCTCGGCGAGCTTGTCGAACTCGGCGTAGACGGCCGGGGTGGACAGGCCGCCGTCGGCGAGCGCGAACACCCAGTGGTACTCGCCCGTCGCCAGCACGTCGGTCAGCCGTTCGCCCCTGCCGGTGCCGAGCGCGGTGCCGCCGGTCAGCGGGAACGGGACGTCGCTGCCGAGTCGCGCGGCGAGCTCCGCCAGGGTGGCCCGGTCCAGGCCGGTCTGCCACAGCGCGTCGCAGGCGACGAGCGCCGCCGCCGCGTCCGCGCTGCCGCCGGCCATCCCCGCGGCGACCGGGATGCCCTTGGTCAGCGCGAGGTGCACCCGCGCGGACGTGATCCCCGCGGCTTCGGCGACGAGATGCGCGGCACGCACGGCGATGTTGTCCATGCCGGTCGGGACGATGGACACGTCGGGCGTGGTGGTCGCCGGCCCGTGCGCGGCCGGATCGGCCCCCTCGCCGGTCACCTCGACGGTCACGACGATACCGTCGCCGTCGCCGTCGCCGTCGCCGTCGGGACCGAGGCTGGCCCGGCCGTCAGGATGGCCGTCCGCCGGTGGCCCGTGCGGGCCTTCGGAGCTCCCGCCCGCGGGCGCCGGGCCGCCATCCAGCGCGGCCGCGTCCGGCGCGGTGGCGATGAGATCGTCGAACAGCGAGACGGCCTGGAGAACGGTGATCACATCGTGGTAGCCGTCCGGGCGCAGCGGACCGACGCCGAGATGAAGATTGACCTTGGCCGGCGCCCGGACGGTGACGGTAGCGGAACCGGCTCCCGCGACGTGGCGCGGACCCGGGTGGGATCGAGGCAGCGGAGGCTCCTTCGCTCGGACTCACTCAGGTTCACGGGTTGGGTTGGACGCACGAGTCCGTCGGACTCACGAGGACCGGTGGTCCGCGCGGGCCAGTCTGGCGCGAACGGGCGAGGCCTGTCTGTTCCGGTGGTCACGCTGTCCCGGCCGGGCGGGCTCGCTCGTGCGCGGATGACCTGGCCCGAGCGGGCGGCGCGGTCAGCCGGATCCAACCTATCCACGGCGATGGGGCGTATGGCCGTGCACCCGCGGGGTACATGGCGGGAGGGGCCAGCCGCCGACCGCGACCGGCCGACCACGGCCCGGGTGGTCCTGTCCACGGCGCTGTGAGCGGGTGGCCGGGTGCACGGGCCGGTGACGCGTGAGCCTGCCCACGCACGGGTTCGTCGCACGCACGGGTTCGTCGCGGGCGGGGGCATCGAGTGCCCGGGCCGGGAGATCGACCCGGTGAGGGAGGAGACACCATGACTACGACCACCGGCGGCGGTAGCGCCGCTGGCAGCACCGGCACCAGAACGTCCCGCCAGACCGCTGGCGGCACCTGGTCGGCGGATTCCGCCACTTCCGCGGGCGGCGGGGGCACTGCCGTCGCCGAGCGCCACGGCGCCACCGACCTGCTCACGAGCAGAGGGCGGACCTCGATCTCGGACGCGGTCGTCCGCAAGATCGCCGGCGTGGCCGCGCGCGAGGTGGACGGCGTGCACACGCTCGGCACGGGCGGTGGCCGCGCCATCAACTCGATGAAGGCGCGCATTCCTGGCGCCTCGTCCAGCGTCGCCCGGGGCGTCGCGGTCGAGGTCGGCGAACGGCAGGCCGCCGTCGACCTGGACGTGGTGTGCGACTACGGGGTCTCGATCGTGGACCTCTCCCAGTCGATCCGCGGCAACGTCGTGTCCTCCGTGGAGGGAATGACCGGCCTGGAGGTCACCGAGGTCAACATCGCGGTCGACGACGTCTACATCGGCGAGGACGGCGAGGAAGAGCCGCGGCGAGTCGAATGAGCCCGGCCCGTACGGGTGGCGGGGACCACGCGACCTGGCTGCCCTGGGACCCGGACGAGGTGGCCCGCGCGGCGCTGGCGTGTGCCGGAGTGGCCCGGTTGGTGGCGACGCCCGCACCCGTCCGACCGCACCCGGCGCCCGCCGCCGCGGCGGAGGTGGCGACCTACCTGCCCGGTCGCCGCGTCGAGGGCGTGCGGGTACGCCCCGACGGCATCGCCGTGCAGGTCGAGTGCCACTTCGGGGAGCGCCTCGCCGGCCTCGCCGAGCGGGTCCGGGAGGCGGTCCTGGCCGCGGCACCCGGCTGCCCACGGGTCGACGTCCTCATCGGCGATCTCGTGCCTGGCCCGGACGGGTCATCATGAGCCGCCGGTCGGCGGACAGTCCGGTCGCCGGGGAGCGGGCGCGCCCGGCCGGGGGCGAGGCGGCCGCGGCCCGGCGGCGCGAGCAGCGGCGGGCCTTCATCCGGGCGCACCATCCCGACGTGGGCGGCGACCCCGTGCTGTTCGCCAAGGGTCTGCGTGTCTGGGCGGACGTGGGCGACGGCCGCCCGGTCGGCCCGGCCGGGCCGGCGACCCGGCCCGGGTCCGGGCCGACGGCGTATCGGCGGCGCTCGGTGGCCGCCCGGCTCGCCGGTCGGGCGGCGCTGCTGGGCCGGCTCCTTCGCGGCCGGGGCGATACCGATGGGCATCGGGGTGGCTGGTACCGCCAGCGGTGGGATCGGCTGGTGGGGGGCTGGCGCGGTGGGGCGCCGAGGACGGGTGGCGATCCAGCCAGGTGTGGTCCTCGAGTTCGCTGAGCCGACATCCCGCTCTCGCACGTCCCCGCCACGCGCGAGGCATGTGATCATCGCGCCCTGCCCTGGCCATCCTGGGACGCGACCCGCGTCACCCGCCCGGGCGGACTACGGAAAGCGGAAGGGGCGTCAACCATGCGAGCGTCAGCAGTCGGCCTTCTGACCGGGCTGATCGCCGGGCTTGCCCTGGCCTTCGGTGGCTTCGGCGAGTTCCTCATCGTGCTGGTCTTCGGCGCGATCGGCCTGGTCGTCGGCAAGGTCATCGACGGCGACCTGGACGTCACCCGGTACGTGGGCGGTGATCGACGCCGGAGTCGGCGGTGAGGAGCCACGCCGGGCCGGACGCGGCGGTGGTGCGGCACAGCCCGGCCGGCGCGGGGTCGTTGCGGGTCGCCGACCGGGTGGTGGAGAAGATCGCGGTCACGGCGGCCGCGGAGGTGTTCGGGGTGGCCGGGGCGCCGCGCCGGTTGGGTGGCTCGCGCGCCTGGGGTCGCCGGCCCCGGGCCACCGCCCGGGTGCGGGGCGGCGAGGCGCGGCTGACCATGGCGTTCGCCGTGCGCTACCCCGCGTCCGTGGACGAGATCACCGGCCGGGTCCGCGTGGCCGTGCGCGAGCGGGTCGCGGCCTTCGCCGGGATCCGGGTGGCTCGTCTCGACATCGCGGTGCCCGCGCTGCGCGTCGGCGACGGATCCAGTCCCAGTGTGCTCGATCGGACACGGGACGTGCATGGGATGGGTGGAACGGGGGATGAGGGCCAGGTGTGAGGTCCGCCGACGGAGGTGACGGGGGTGACGGTCCGATGGGGGAAAAGGTCGTGCGCGCGGGGCAGCGCCTCGCCGCGTGGGTGCTCGCCGGCCTGATCGCCGCCGCCGGGATCATCGCCGTCATCGAGATCGTCACCGCGGCGGCCGGTGCCGGGTACGTGATCGTCGACTGGCCGTCCTGGGCTGGCACGCTGGGGCGCACGGCCTGGTCGGCGCGCTCGGCGCGGGTGGGTGCGGCCGTCGCCGTGCTGCTCGGGCTGAGCCTGGTAGGCCTCGCCCTGCTGCGCGGCACGCCCGATCGGCTGCCCGCCCGCTGGAGCCGTCCGCGCGCGGGCGTGTACGTGGACCGGCGGGGCCTCGCGCGCGCCCTGCGGGCCAGCGCGCTCGATGTCGACGGCGTGGACGGGGCACGGGTGCGGGTCGGCCGGAGTACCGCGCAGGCGCGGCTTCGGTTGCGCGAGCGGGCCGCCGGCGGTGCGGCGCAGCGGGCGACGGCTGCCCTGCAGCGGGAACTCGACGCCTTCGGGCTCGTCCACCCGCCGAGCCTGATGGTCCGGGTGGATGGCCGGCCCGGGCGGGACTCGCCCACTCGGGCCGGGCAGGATCGGCCGGCCGGTGATGGACCTTCCGCCGGCTGGCGCGGTCCGGTCGGGTATGGCGGCCCGCCAGCCGGGGCCGGCCGGGCTGATCCGGACGGGCGGGACGGCAGCGCGTCCGGCGGTTGGGAAGCCTCGCCGTCCGGCCGGCGGGACGCCTCCCCGGCCGGGCGCCGGGGATCTCCGGGCGCGACGGGCGGGCGGTCGTGAGCACGCGGCGCGGGCCGTCGGCTGGCCGGGGCGAACGGGTGCTGCTCCTGGTCCTCGGCCTGCTGCTCGTCGCCGCCGGGGTGGTCGCGTTGCTGGCCGGGGCGGGGGTCCTCGGCGGGGACGCGTCCCGGCGGGCCGTGCTCGATCCGGCCCTGCGCCGGTTCGCCGCCCGCGAGGGCTGGTTCTGGCCGGCCGTCGGGGTCGGCTGCGGGCTGGTCGCCCTGCTCGCCCTGGGCTGGCTGGCCCGGCGGCCGAGGGGCGGCCGGGTCCGCGGGTTCGCGCTGGTGGCGGACGAGCTCGGCGTCGTGCAGATGCCGGCGGACGCGCTGACCGACGCGGTCTCGGCCGACGTCGCCGCGGTCGGCGGGGCTGCCGACTGCCGGACGCGGGTGCGCGACCGGCGCGATCCCGCGCTGGCGATCGCCGTGACCGTGCGCCGGGGCGCCGACGTGCCCGGCGTCGCCGCCGCCTCGGTCGGACCGGTGCTGGACCGCGCCCGGGTGGCGGTCGGCCGCTCCGACCTGCGGTGCGAGGTGGACATCGGGGCGCCACGACGGCGAGGACGCGTGTCGCGCGTGCGGTGAACACGCCGGGACGCGGTCCCCGGCCTCGCCGCGGCGGCGGTGTGGGCGGCGGTGTGGGCGGCGGTGTGGGCGGGGTTGTGGTCGCGGCTCGCGACGCCACGGGTCTTGACAGATCGGGGCGGTGCCGCCCGACGGCGAGGAGTCCGGTACTGTGAAGGACCGCGCCGCGGTGGTCCGTCCGCCCTCCGGCGAAGGAATCCCACTTCTGGAAGGATGAGCGTCGCCATGTCCGAGGTCCGCATCGCCGCGGAGCCGCGTACCGAGTTCGGTAAGGGCGGTGCTCGTCGCACGCGCCGCGCCGGCAAGGTCCCGGCCGTTCTCTACGGTCACGGCAAGCCGCCGCGCCACATCGCGCTTCCCGCGCACGACCTGCTGCACGCCTTCAAGACAGATGCCGGCACGAACGTCCTGCTGACGCTCGAGCTCGCCGACGGCACCGAGCTCGCGCTCGCGAAGGACGTCCAGCGGCACCCGATCAAGGGCAGCTACGAGCACATCGACCTGGTGCTCGTCGTCCGCGGCGAGAAGGTCGTCGCCGACATCCCGGTGCAGGTGATCGGTGAGCCGCACCCGGACACCCTGGTCGACCAGCAGGTCACCACCGTCGCGGTGAAGGCCGACGCCGCGCGGCTGCCGGGCCCGATCGACGTCGATATCACCGGCCTGGAGCCGGGCACGAGCGTGCTCGCCCGTCAGCTGCCGCTGCCGTCGGGTGCCGAGCTCGACGCCGATCCCGATCTCGTCGTCGTGCAGTGCCTGGCCAAGCGGACCACCGCGCAGGTCGAGGCCGAGCTCGGCGAGACGCCGGCTGAGAAGGCCGAGGGCGTCGGCGCGGCGAGCGCGTCCGCCTGAGCGCGGACGGCTCTCTCCGTCGGCACCCTCGTCCACGTCGCCCGGCGCCACCGAGACCGATTCGGCGCCATTGTGTGATGATGCGCGGTTGAGGAAGACGGCACGCGGTGGAGGACGGCCGCGTGCCGCGCGGACGATGGTGCGCGGATGAACAGGCGAGCGTGGGTGGGCAGGCGATGACGAACATCCCCACCGACGACGGGCCATGGCTCGTCGTTGGACTGGGTAATCCTGGGCCGAACTACGCCGGCAACCGGCACAACGCCGGTTTCATGGTCGTCGACCTGCTCGCCGAGCGGGCCGGGTCGAGGCTGAAGTCGCACCGGTCGCGGGCGGATGTCGCCGAGGTCCGCCTGGCCGGCGCCCGGGCCGTCCTAGCCCGGCCGCTGTCGTTCATGAACCTCTCCGGCGGGCCGGTCGGCGCGGTGCGCACGTTCTACAAGATCGATGTGTCGCGGATCGTCGTAGTGCACGACGAGCTGGACATCCCGTTCGGCGCCGTGCGGCTCAAGCGCGGCGGCGGCGACAACGGCCACAACGGCCTGCGGTCTATCTCGTCGGCGCTGGGCAGCCGCGACTACCTGCGGGTGCGGGTCGGCATCGGCCGGCCCCCCGGCCGGATGGATCCGGCCGACTTCGTGCTGCGCGACTTCGGAACCACCGAGCGCAGGGAACTGCCGCTCCTGCTGGAGCACGCCGCCGACTCGGTCGAGATGCTCATCACCGACGGCCTGGAGCCGGCCCAGAACCGTTATCACGCGCTGCTCTGAGGCCCGCGGCGTGTGCCCCACGCCCGCGGAGCGGCCGGCTTTGACTGGGCCGGCCAGCGCGGGTCAGGACAGGTGCTTCTGGATCTCGCGGATGAGCGCGGCGTGGTCGAGCTCGTGCAGGACGTAGGCACGGCCGGCGGCGCCGATCTCGGCGGCCCGCGCCGGGTCGGCCAGCAGTTCGCAGGCGGCGGCGGCGAACGCGCCCGGCTCGTCGGCGACGAGGAGATGGGTCCCGGCGGTCCAGCCCAGGCCGCGGCTGCCGGTCGGCGTGCTCACCACCGGCGTGCCGCTCGCCATCGCCTCGATGGCCTTGATGTTCACCCCGGAGCCGGAGCGCATCGGGTTCACCGACAGGCTAGCCGCGGCGAGGTACCCGGCGACGCTCGGGACGTCGGTGTGCAGCTCGACGCCGTCGAAGCCGGCGAGCCACGCGGCCAGGCCGTCCTCCGGGCGCCGGCCCACGACCTGGAACGTCGCGCGGGGATGGCGGACCCGGATCGTCGGCCAGCAGCCGCCGAGGAACCAGCGCAGCGCCTCGATGTTCGTCGAGGTGTCCAGCGAGCCGACGAAGACGAGCCGCTGGTCGGCCGCCGGATCGCCGACCCCGCCGGGGAGGGCGGCGGTTGGCTGGCCGGCGGCCGAGCCGGCACCGGCGGGCGTCAGGCTCGCGGCGGCGGCGCTGTCCGGCGAGCCGGCCCGCAGCGCGCCAACCGGCAGGAACGGCGGCAGGTGGAACGTCGGCACGCTTGCCCGGGCACGTCGCCACTCGTGGTCCTCGAGGGAGATGTCGGCGATGCAGGTGACCAGCGGCGAGTGGTGCAGCTCCTGCTCGGCGAGGCGGAGCTTGTGGTACTCCATCTCGTAGGCCACCGCGCGTGGGCCGGAGCTCGAGCGTGCCAGCACCCGGAAGAACTCCGAGTCGACGTTGTGCGCGCGCACGAGGTGCGGCAGCTTCCAGATCCGGGCGATCTCCTCGCCGAGGTGCGAGGACCGGCAGCTGTAGCTGATCACGGCGTCGGCGCGCGGCGGGGTGGCCTCCAGGGCACGGCGCAGCGGGCCGACCGGCCGGGACGCGTGCATGAACGGCCTGAGCGTCAGGTGTGAGCGGGGGCTGTCGTCGCGGTGTAGCCGAATGACGGCCGAGCCGGGGACGGCCTCCTCGTAGGCGGAGATGTCGAGTTCCTCGCGCGCGGGCACGAGGATCTGCATCCGGATGCCGGCCGCGGCCGCCGCGGTGAGGAAGCTGAATGTCTCCACCCGACCGCCGGCATCCGCCGGGAGGAAGGGTTCCTCGACCACGACGATCCAGCGTGTGGAGTCGCTCACCGGTCCCACTGTAACGGCCTGCGATAGCCCCCGACCGGGGGAGGGTCACCCCGCACACGGGGAAGGGACAACCCGGTCACGCGCCCGGAGCCGTTGGCCGGGACCGTCCACCGGAACGCTACGGTTGTTGTCATGACAGGTGTCCGGACCATCGGTCGAGGAGCCGCGGTCGCGGCGCTCGGAGCCGCCACCGTTTACGGTCACGTTCTGTATCCGGTCTACATCGGGCTGCGCAGCCGTGGGCTGGAGACGTCGACCCCGCCGGACCCGGACGTCTGGCCGGCGCTCAGCGTCGTCGTCTCCGCGTACCGGGAGGCGGCGGTCATCGGCACGAAGCTGGACGAACTGCAGGGTACGGACTATCCCGGCACGATGGAGATCATCGTCGTGGCGGACGACCCCGACACGGCCGAGGCCTCGCGCCGGCCGGGCGTGCGGGTGCTGTCGTCCGGTGAGCGGCTGGGCAAGGCGCGCGCGGTCAACCGAGGGGTGGCCGCCGCCTCCCATGACGTCGTCGTCCTCACCGACGCCAACGCGGTGCTGGCCCCCGGTGCGCTGCGGGCCGCCGCACGCCACTTCACCGACGAGACGGTCGGCGCGGTCGCCGGCGAGAAGCAGGTCGACGACCCGGACGGCGCCCAGGGCTTCTACTGGAAGTTCGAGTCGTGGCTCAAGCGCTGCGAGTCCGCGACCGGCGCGACCATCGGCGTGGTCGGCGAGATGCTGGCGTTCCGCCGCGCGGCGTTCCGGCCGCTGCCCGGCGACACCGCCGTGGACGACGCGTGGCTCGCGCTCGACGTCCTCGAGGGCGGCCTGCGGGTCGTCTACGAGCCCGCGGCCTACTCGATCGAGCAGGCGGCGCCCGACTACAACGGCGAGTGGGAGCGGCGGACCCGGATCGTCGCGGGGAACCTGGACATGCTCTGGCGGCGGCGGGCGACGCTGGTGCCGGGCGCGCTGCCGGTCACCCCGCAGCTGTGGGGGCACCGGCTGGTCCGCTCGTCGTTCGGGCCGATGGCGCACGTCGTGCTCGTCGGGATAGCGGTTCCGGCGGCGCGGCACAGCTGGGCCGCCCGGGTCTTCCTGGCGGGCAACGCGGTCGGCGCCGCGAGCACGGCCGCGCTGCTCACCGGCCGCACCCCGCCCGGCCCGACCCGCCTCGTCGCCCAGGTGTTCTTCCTGCAGGCCGTCGCGCTCGGTGGCGTGCGCCGCTTCCTGGCGCACGACCGCCCGGCCGTGTGGCCGAAGCCGGAGCGGCAGGCGGTTGCGGGGACCGTGGCCGCCGCGGGAGCGGTGGGCACCGGTGCCGGGAGCGCGGGTGCCGAGGGCGGAGCGCAGGCGGGTGGCGGCGAGCCGCCCGCCGCGTCGTCGCCGTCCGGGGCGCTGAGCTCCACCGGGGGCTGAGCCAGCAGGTCGCCGGCGCGGGCAGTCCAGGTCCGCGGCGGTATCGAACGTCAGCGCGGGGGCGGGGGCCGCCGCGCGGTAGGCAGAACAGGAGCGCGCCGCCGTGCCCGACGAGGAACCCAAGCGTTCCACCTGGCAGTACGAGCTCGTGCTGGTCAGCTACCACAGCCGCGAGCAGCTGGAGGGGTTGTTCGCGACCCTGCCGGTGGACATGCCGGTGGTGGTGGTCGACAACGCGAGCGGCGTCGACCGCGTCGACGAGCTGCTCGCCGACCGGCCGAACAGCCGCTACCTGGACTCGGGCGGTGGCAAGGGCTTCGCCAAGGCCGCCAACATGGGCATCCGCTCGTCCCGGTACGAATTCATCGTCCTCGGCAACCCGGACAGCCGCCCCACCGTCGAGGTCATCGACATCCTCGTGGATGACCTGCTCGCCGACCAGGAGCTGGTGACCAGCGCGGCGACGATGAAGGGTCACGACGGCCGGCCGGAGCTCGGCAACGGCGGGTGGGAGCCGACGCCCCGCCGGGTGCTGCTGCACGTCCTGGGCGCGCACAAGGTGGCGCCGAACTCGGCGCTGTTCGCCCGTCCGGTCCCGGGTCGCCCGATGAGCCCCGAGTGGCTGACCGGCGCCTGCATGGCGGTGCGCCGTTCGACGTTCCTCGAGCTCGGCGCCTTCGACGAGACGTTCTTCGTCTACAACGAGGACATGGCGCTCGGCCGGGCGATCCGCGAGGCGGGCCTGCGCCAGAAGCTGCACACCGACCTGCTCGTGCCGCATGGCGCCGGCGGCAGCGGCGCCGGCAAGACCTGGATGCTCCAGATGCGCGGTGCCTCGATGGTCCGCTACCTGCGCAAGCACAACGCCCCGAGCCGGGTGAACGTGATGCGCTCGATGCTGGTCGCCGGCTACGCCGGGCGCACCGTGCTCTCCCGCGCCCGCGGCCAGAAGGCCACCGCCGACGAGCACGCCGCCTACATCAAGGGCCTGCTGACCGGGCCGCCCGCCCCCTGACCGGCGGAACCTCCGGCAGGGCGGCGCGACGGGCGGGCCAGGACACCGCCCCGCCCCGCGTGATCCGCCCCGCGTGATCCGCTCCGCGGTCCGCACCGCGTGACCGCGCGGGGCCTGCGCCCGCGCTGGCCCCGCGCGGACGGGCCGGGCCCGCTCCGCTCAGGCGAAGCGAGCCACCCGCCATTCGCGCTTCCCACGGCGCACCAGGATCACCGAGCCGTGGAGCAGGTCCTTCTCGACGACGGTCGCCTCGGCGTCGACGCGGTCGCCGTTGACCAGCACGGCCTTGTTGCCGAGGTGCTCCCTGGCGTCGCGCCGGCTGGTGGCGAGGCCGGTGGCGAGCAGCAGGTCGACGACGGGCCAGCCGCCGTCCTTGCGCAGCAGCTCCACCGTCTCAATGATCGTCGGGACGTCGGCGAACACGTCGCCGAGCAGGTCCGCTCCGATCGCCCGCACGTCGCCGCTGAACAGCGCCGCCGACGCCGCCTCGGCCGCGTCGACCGCCGGCTGGCCGTGCACCAGCGCGGTGATCTCGCGGGCGAGGTGACGCTGCAGGGCCCGGCGGCCCGGCGCCTCGCCATGCTCGGCGAGCAGCCGCTCCAGCGGCCCGCGCTCGGTGAGCGAGAAGAACAGCGCGAACCGGCGTGCGTCCTCGTCCGACAGGTTGATCAGGAACTGGTAGAGCGTGTACGGGGACGTGCGGTCCGCCGTCAGCCACACCGCGCCCTTCTCGGACTTGCCGAACTTGGTGCCGTCGGAGCGCAGCAGCAGTGGGCAGGTCAGCCCGTGCACCTGGGTGCGCAGCACCCGTCGGACGTGGTCGATCCCGGCGACGATGTTGCCCCACTGGTCCGACGCGCCCATCTGCAGCGTCACGCCGTGGTCCTCGCACAGGCGGCGGTAGTCGTACGCCTGGAGCAGCGAGTAGCTGAACTCGGTGTAGGTCAGGCCGACATCGGGGTCGTCGAGGCGGCGGCGGACCGAGTCCCGGCGGATCATCTCGGTGACCGGGAAGTGCTTGCCCACGTCCCGCAGGAACTCGATCATGCCGAGGCCGCCGAGCCAGTTGGCGTTGTCGACGAACGTCGGGAGCTGGTCGGGGCCGAGCGCCCGGGTGAAGATCGTCTCCATGATCTCGCGGTGGTGGGCGACGTTGGCCCGCACGTCCTCGGTGGTGAGCAGGCTGCGCTCGACCGACTTGCCGGACGGGTCACCGATCAGCCCGGTGCCACCGCCGAACAGGACGACGGTGCCGACGCCCGCCCGGGCGGCGCGGATCAGCAGCGTGATCGGCAGCAGATTGCCGATGGTCAGCGACGGAGCGGTCGGGTCGAAGCCGATGTAGCAGCGCCGCCCGCCGCTGTCGAGATGGTCCCGCAACTCGGCGGGATCGGTACTGTCGTGGATCAGCCCACGCCAGGACAGCTCGTCCAGGAGCGCGTGTGTCATGACGCCATGTTAGGAGTGGTGCGGGAACGGCCCCCGCCGGTGCGGGCACCCGCCCGGGTCAGCCCAGCGGCGGCCCGGGCTGCGCGGTGAGCCGCGGCCCCGTCGCGGGGCGGTGCGACCGGCCGCGCGCGGCCCGCGCCTGTGCCCGGCGGGCATGGAGCAGATGCGCGCCGACGCCGAGCGCGCCGCCGAGCCAGACGGCGAATCCCAGGCCGGCGACCCAGGCCAGCGGGGACGCGCCACCGGGCCGCCAGCCGTCGTCCCGCGCCGTCGCGCGGCCGCCGTCGTCCCGCGCCGCCCCACCGGGCAGCGAGTCTGTGCCGGCCCTGCCGCCGATCGCCGGATCCTGGCCGGATCCCTGACCGCCGCCCTGGTCGGTGCCCTCACCGCCGCCGGTGCCGCCGGCTTCCGCCCCGGCATCGGTACCAGTGCCGCCGCCTTGTCCTGGACCGATGCCGGTTCCGGTGCCGGAGCTGCCCGGCCCGCCGCTCCCATCCGTCGCGCCGCCAGGCCCGGGCGCGCTCTGGCCGGAGCCGCCGCCAACCGGCCGGCCGCCCGTCCCCACGCCCTGATCGGCCCCCGCCGGCCCGTCACCGCCGGCCGGCGCCGCGGCCGCCGGGTCGGCGCCGGCCGGCGGCTGCCCGGGCGCGCCCCAGCGGGTGGGCGCGGGCAGCAGCGGATTGCTCGCGGCCACCGGCACCGACCTGGTGAGTGCCGCGACCGGGTCGACGATCCCGAAGCCGAACTCGACGTCGCGGCCCGGCGGGCCGGCGTCGCGCGCCGTGTGGACGAGCCGGGCGATGACCCCGGTCGCGTCCAGGTCCGGCCGGGCGGAGCGGATGAGCGCGACGACGCCCGAGACGATCGCCGCCGAGTTGGAGGTGCCGGAGCCGGTGTCCAGCCGGTCCGGCGAGATGGAGGCCGGCACGGGCGCGCGGACGCCGGGGGCGGGCGCGGCGATCACCGCCTGCGGGCCGTGCGCCGAGCCGTGCCAGAACGCCCCGCGCGCCGTCGAGCCGGTGACGGCCACGACACCCGGGATGTTCGCCGGCGAGTTGATCTCCGCGTCGGCGCCGTCGGTGTCGCCGCTGTCGACGTTGCCGGCCGAGGCGACCACGACCACGTCGTGCGCCAGCGCGTAGGAGACCGCCTCCCGCTCGTCGGCGGTCGCCGCGCCGACCGAGCCGAGGGACAGGTTGATGACGCCGGCGCCGAGGTCGACCGCCCGGTGGACGGCGATCGCGACCTCCTGCGAGTCGGTCTCCCGGCCGGTCGAGATCGGCAGGATGCGCGCGGCGGGGGCGATCCCGCGCACCTCGGGCGGGCCGTCGTCGTTGCGTCCGGCGATGATGCCGGCCATCGCGGTGCCGTGGCCGTCGGGGTCGTCGTCGCGCCAGCCGTCGGGGGCGGCGTCGGCGCCGATCCCGGCCCCCCGCAGCAGCTGGCCGCGCAGCTTGGGACTGGTCGCGTCCACCCCACCGTCGATGACCGCGACGACGACGCCGGCGCCCTGGCTGATCCGCTGGGCCTGGGCCAGCCCGAGCACGGTGTGGTACCACTGCGAGCCCCGCGCGGGGGTGACGGTGACCGCGGGCGCCGTGACCGGGCTCAGGGCCGGCGGCCGCGCGACGGCGAACGCCGGCGCCGCCAGGCTGACGAGCGCGGCAAGCGCGGCGAGCGCGATCGCGATGCGGGGCGTGGCGCGGGACTGCATGGACGGGGACCTGCCTCGGGACGAGCCACGCGGCGCGCCGACGGCGCGGGTGCGGGCGGCCGGACGGGTCGGGTGGTTCGGGTGGTGGGGCGCGGCGGGGTGGCCGGGGATGCGGACCCGTCCCGGCACCGCCCGGTGCGAGGGAGTTTTCCACATCGACGGCCCTATGCCGGGCAATGTCGGCAAGAGGATAGATGCACCCCCGTTGACCTGGCGTTGTGTGAGCGGTCGGCGTGGCGGGTCGGCCTGGGCGGGGCAATGTGTGCGCAGTCACACCAGCTGTCGACAACTACGTTTCGTATTCAGGCTGGTGCTTTTGGTTGGTTCGGGTGTGGCGTGCGCTGCCGTGCCGGTGGGTCGTCCGCGAGGTTCTGTTCGCTCGCGGTTTCGTAGCGACCGCCTATGCGGCTAAGGAAATGGATGTCCGGGCGCGCGTCGAATGTCGCTAACAGGGTGTTTGTCGGGTCTGCGGGCCGCCGCCGCGGCGGCGGCGGACCGACATTCAGTTCGAACCAACTCTCACGTGAGGGTAGAGTTTGGGCGGCTGGGCGCGGGTGCCAGGACGGGTGACACCGAGAGGGGCCGCAGGGATGACCGAACGAGGGGACACGGCGGTGGCGCAGGGCCCAGGCGCCGCCGGGTCGGCGTCCGACCCGCGGATCGCCGAGCTGATGGCGCGGGCCGCCGCGACCGAGCTGCCCACCGCGCGCATGTGCCGCGACCTGGCCGTCGCGCACGAGCGCGCCGGGGACGCGGCCGGCGCGGTGCGCTGGGCGCTGGCCCTCACCGACACCGACGCCGATCTCCCCGCGTGGTCCGCGGTCGCCGGCGTGCTGCGCCGCTGTGTGGCCCGTACCGCGCCGCTGGGGCGCACCGCTCAGGTCGCCGTCCTCGGCAGCTCCACGACGTCGCAGTTCACGGCGCTGCTGCCGCTCGCCGCGGCCCGGGCCGGTGTCGCCATCGAGACCTACGAGTGTGGGTACGGGCAGTACCGCCAGGAGATCCTCGATCCCGACAGCGGGCTGTACCGGTTCGACCCGGAGGTCGTGGTGCTCGCGGTGCATGCCGGTGACGCGCTGCTGCCCACCCTCGCGGACGACCCGGACGCCGCGGTCGCCGGCGAGGTGCTGCGCTGGACGTCGCTGTGGGACACCCTGCGGGAGCGCTGCGGCGCGAGGATCATCCAGCACGCGTTCGCGCTGCCGGGGGAGAGCACGCTCGGGCACCTCACGCTGCGCACCGCCGGCGCCCGCGCCACCCTGCTGGCCCGGGTGAACGCGGAGCTCGGCCGGGCGGCCGGTGACGGGGTCGCCCTGGTCGACTGTGACCGTCTCGCCGCGGAGGTCGGCCGCCGGTCCTGGTTCGACCCGCGCTACTGGCACCGGGCGAAGCAGGCCGTGTCGCTCGCCCACGTCCCCCTGCTCGCCCGGCACACCGCCGCCGTCCTCGGCGCGCAGCTCGGGGCGAGCCGCAAATGCCTCGTCCTCGACCTCGACAACACGCTGTGGGGCGGGGTGCTGGGGGAGGAGGGCCTGGCCGGCATCGCGCTCGGCGACGGTGCGGTCGGCGAGGCGTTCGCCGCCTTCCAGGAGTACGCGCTGGCGCTGCGGGAGCGCGGCGTCGTGCTCGCCGTCTGTTCCAAGAACAACGATGCCGACGCCCGCGAGGCCTTCGAGCGGCACCCCGGCATGCGGCTGCGCCTCGACGACATCGCGATGTTCAGCGCCAGCTGGGACGACAAGCCCACCCAGCTGCGCCGGATCGCCGCCGCCCTCGGCCTCGGCCTCGACGCGCTGGTCTTCGTCGACGACAATCCGGCCGAGCGGGAGGCGGTGCGCCAGCTGGTACCCGAGGTGGACGTGATCGCCCTGCCGGCCGACCCGCACGGCTACGTCCGGGCCCTGGCCGCCTACCCGTTCTTCGAGACGACCGCCGTCACCGCGGAGGACGCCGCCCGCACGGAGGCCTATCGGGCCCGCGCGCAGCTCGCCGCGGCCGAGGCCGCCGCGTCCTCGCTGGAGGAGTTCCACCGCGGGCTCGACATGACCGCGACCGTCGTCCCGCTCGACGAGCTCACCCTGCCGCGGGTCGCCCAGCTCATCGGGAAGACGAACCAGTTCAACCTCACCGGGCGCCGCCGCGGCGCCGAGGAGATCGCCCGCCTGGCCGCGGACCCCGCCACCACCGTCCTGTGCGTCCGCCTCGCCGACCGGTTCGCCGACCACGGGCTTGTCGCCGTCGTCATCGCCGTCGCGGACGGGGGCGCCCTCGCCGTCGACACCTGGCTGATGAGCTGCCGGGTCATCGGCCGGACCCTGGAGGACGAGGTCGCCGGGCTGCTCATGGCGGAGGCCCGCCGCCGCGGGCTCGCCCGCGTCATCGGCGAGTACTGGCCGTCCCCGAAGAACGCCCTGGTGGCCGGCCTCTATGAGCGGCTCGGCTACCAGCGCCTCGACGGTCCGGACGATCCGTCGGCGCCGGATGTGACGCGCTGGGCCCGCGCGGTCGACGAGCCGTACAGGCCGCCCGGGCTGATGCGCGTCGTGTCCACCTCCGCCCCAGCTCGACCCACCGCCACTGTGATCGCCCAGCCGCGTCCGCGCGACCGCAGGATGGAAGAGGTGCCCAGATAAATGGTGCAGGATCGACTACAGCAGATCTTCCGCGAGATCTTCGCCGACGACGATCTCCTCGTCACCGACGCCATGACGGCCGCCGACGTGCCCGGGTGGGACTCGCTCGCGCACATCAACCTGATCTACGCCGTCGAGCGTGAGTTCTCGATCCAGATCGCCGACGACCGCCTGGCCAGCTTCGCCACCGTGGGTGACATGCGCGAGCACATCGAGGAGCTGTCCGGTGTCCACTGACGCCGTCCCCGCCCGCAACGGGACCGCGCCCGAGCTGTCGCCGCCGACCCCGCTGATGCCGTCCGAGCGGTTCGGCGCCGCGGAAGCCCCCGACAACCCCAGCCACGCGCCGAGCACGTCGGACATGTCGGACACATCGGAGGCGCCCGCTGACACCAGGGATGCCGCCGAGCTCGGCCTGCGGGAGATCATCCGGGAGGACTTCCGGCGGCACTACAGTTCGTTCGCCCACCCGGGGCTGCACGTGCTCGCCGTCTACCGGCTCGGGCGGTGGCGGCTCACCCGCCGCGGGCCGCTGCGCACGATCGCGACCGTGGTCTACAAGGTGGTGAACAACCTCGTCATCCGGAACCTGTACGGAGTCGAGCTGTCCGACAAGGCACGGGTCGGCCGCCGCGTGCACATCGGGCACCACCAGACGATCCTGATTCCGCCCTACTGCGAGATCGGCGACGACTGCACCCTGCGGCACAACCTGACCATCGGGTACGCGTACGGCTCGGCCGAGCCGGGTGACGCGCCGAAGATCGGTGCCCGGGTGGAGATCGCTCCTGGTGTGCAGCTCATCGGCCGCATCACGATCGGCGACGACGTGCGGATCGGTCCCGGTTCGATCGTGATGTCGGACGTGCCCGCCGGCGCGACCGTCTTCGCGGCCCCCGCGCGCGTCATGCGTCCCGCGTCCCGCTGACCCACCGGCGGCACGCTGGCGGTGCCGCGGTGTCACGGCTGATGACCGGGCGTCTGCGGGCCGTGGCGGCCCGGGCCGGGTGGGTCGGTCGTCTGCACACGGCGGGATGTCGCCGGGCGAGCCGCGCGACCCACTCGGTACGGTTTGAGGCCGGAACGGCTGGCCCGAACGGGCCAGCCGGCGCCGCGGCCGAGATGGGGAGGACTCGCGGATGAAGGTGCTCGTGACGGGCACGGAGGGGTACCTGGGGTGCCTGCTCGCGCCTGAGCTGATGCGCGATGGCCACGAGGTCATCGGTGTCGACACCGGCTACTACAAGCACGGCTGGCTCTACCGGGGGACGGACCGGACGCCGCTCACCCTCGACAAGGACCTGCGCCACCTCACCGCGGCGGACCTCGAGGGTGTCGACGCCATCGTCCACATGGCCGAGCTGTCCAACGACCCGCTGGGCGCGCTCGCCCCGGAGGTCACCTACAAGGTCAACCATCTCGGCTCGGTGCGGCTGGCCAACCTGGCCAAGCAGGCCGGCGTCCAGCGCTTCGTCTACATGTCGTCGTGCAGCGTCTACGGTGTGGCGACCGGTTCCGACGTCACCGAGACGTCGCCGATCAACCCGCAGACCCCGTACGCCGAGTGCAAGGTGTACGTCGAGCGGGACGTCGCCCCGCTGGCCGACGACAGCTTCTCGCCGACCTTCCTGCGTAACGCCACCGCCTACGGCGCGTCGCCCCGGCAGCGGTTCGACATCGTCCTCAACAACCTCGCCGGCGTCGCCTGGACCACCGGCGAGATCGCGATGACCTCGGACGGCACCCCGTGGCGCCCGCTGGTGCACGGCCTCGACATCGCGAAGGCGATCCGCCTGGTGCTCACCGCCCCGCGCGACGTCATCCACAACCAGATCTTCAACGTGGGCGACAGCGAGCAGAACTACCAGGTCAAGGAGATCGCCGACGCGGTCGCGGCGGTGTTCACCGGCTGCCGGCTGAGCTTCGGCGACAACGGCAGCGACAACCGCAGCTACCGGGTGTCCTTCGACAAGATCGCCAGCACCCTGCCCGGGTTCTCCTGCGACTGGAACGCCTCGCGCGGCGCGCAGCAGCTACACGACGTGTTCAGCAGTATCCAGCTCGACGAGGAGACGTTCACCGGCCGCGGCCACACCCGCCTCAAGCAGCTCCAGTACCTGATCGGCACCGGCCAGGTCGACGACGAGCTGTTCTGGACGACTCGGTGATCGTCACGTCGACGGAGATCGACGGCGTCTGGATCGTCGACGTCGAGGCGTTCACCGACGAGCGCGGCCTGTTCGCCCGGACGTTCTGCGCCGAGGAGTTCGCCGCCGCCGGGCTCACCGTCGAGGTGGCCCAGTGCAGCGTCGCCTACAACGCCAGCGCCGGCACCGTCCGGGGCCTGCACTGGGCCGGCGAGCCCGTGCGCGAGACCAAGCTGGTGCGCTGCACCCGGGGCGCGCTGCTCGACGTCGTGGTCGACCCGCGGCCCGAGTCCGCGACCTACCTGCGCCACGTCGCGGTGGAGCTGACCGCGGACAACCACCGCGCGCTGTTCATCGACGCGGGCCTCGCGCACGGCTACCAGACCCTGGCAGACGCCACCGAGGCGACGTACCAGATGAACGTCCCCTTCACCCCGGGACACGACCGCGGCCTGCGGTACGACGACCCCCGGCTCGCCATCGACTGGCCGCTGCCGGTGTCGGTCATCTCCGCCAAGGACCAGGCCTGGCCTCTGCTGCCGGCCGCTGCCGGCGTGGGTGCCTGAACTGGCCATCCGGGCGGGTGGCCCGCGGTCCACGGGCCAGGTGGCGGGGCCTGCCGGGCCCGCCGCGCGGTCGCTCGCTCGGTTACGTTGTCGTCCCCGTCGCCCCCCGTTGTCCGTAGGTCCGGCCGGCCTGCGAAAATCAACGCGGACAGTGTCGGCGACGGCTCTCGTGACGATCACTCGACATTTCATCTAGGGGAGTGCATGTCAACCGGAACCCCGGCCCAGCCGCCGGCCGCCGCCGGCGGGATCGCCACGCCTGTCACCGCCTGTCGCTCCTGCTCGGGGCCGGCGCCGCGGCTGTTCCTCTCGCTCGGGTCGACCCCGATCGCGAACCGCCTGGTGCGCGCTGACGCCCTCGACGCCACCGACCCGTCCTTCCCGCTCGAGGTCGGGTTCTGCGAGACCTGCGCGCTGGTGCAGCTCACCCACGAGCTGCCGGCGTCGGAGATCTTCGACGAGGACTACCCGTACTTCTCGTCGTTCTCGGACATGCTCGTCCGTCACTCCGAGAAGCACGTGATCGACCTGATCGCCAGCCGTGACCTCGGCCCGGACAGTCTGGTCGTCGAGGTCGCGAGCAACGACGGCTACCTGCTGAAGGCGTTCGTCGAGCGCGGCATCCCGGTGCTGGGCATCGAGCCGACGCCGGGCCCGGCCGCCGCCGCCCGCGAGGCCGGCGTGCCGACCCGGGAGGAGTTCTTCGGCGCGGACCTCGCCCGTCAGCTCGTCGCCGAGGGGCTCAGGGCCGACGTGATCATCGCGAACAACGTGATGGCGCATGTGCCGGACCTCAACAGCTTCGTCGAGGGCTTCTCGATCCTGCTGAAGGACGACGGCCTCGTCGACGTCGAGAACCCGGGTGTCGGCGCGCTGCTGGCGCACACCGAGTTCGACACGGTGTACCACGAGCACTTCTGCTACTTCTCCACCATCGCCGTGCAGGCGCTCATGCGCCGCCACGGCCTCGACCTCGTCGGCGTCGAGGAGTTCCCCGAACTGCACGGCGGCACGCTGCGCTGGAGCATGCAGCACGCCGCCGCGGCCGCGCCGGCCGAGTCCGTCGCGGCGGTGCTCGGCGCCGAGCGGGCCGGGGGGCTCGACACGTTCGACCGGTATGCGACGTTCGGTGATGACGTGCGTACCGTCCAGCGTGAGCTGGTGGAGCTGCTGCGTTCGCTGCGCGCCGACGGGAAGACGGTCGCCGCCTACGGCGCGGCGGCGAAGGGCGCGACGCTGCTGAACTCCAGCGGCGTCACCACGGATCTCCTCGACTTCGTGGTCGACCGCAACGTCCACAAGCAGGGCAAGTACGTCCCCGGCGCGCGGCTGCCGATCCTCGATCCCGCCGTGCTGTTGGAGCGTCAGCCCGACTACCTGCTGCTGCTCGCCTGGAACGTGAAGAAGGAGATCATCGCGCAGCAGGCCGAGTATGCCGAGCGCGGCGGCCGGTTCATCGTGCCGGTACCCCGCCCGGTCGTGCTGTAGAGCAATCGTTCATCGTGGTGTGGGGTCGCGGGTGGGGGGCCGGCGCCTTCGGCTGGGGGGAAGCCGGTCAGGAGGGAGAGCATGACGGATATCGACGTGGACCTGCGGTCCTCGGGCGGCCAGGAGGATCCTCCACCGCGCCGGCCGCACGTCGATCCCGTCGAGTGGATGCACTCCGATCCCCAGGCGAATCCCCGTCCGGCCGATCGGGGCACCGAGGCTGGTGCCCCGCCGCGCGACCTGGGCTATGTGGGTTTCGAGGTCTCCACGCCCACCCCACCCGGCCTGCCCCTGCCCGCGTCGCCGGGCTGGGGGGCTCCCCCGGCGGGATCGGGCGTCGTCGTCCACGGTCCCGCGCCGGCCGATCGCGGCGCGCCGACGCCGGCGCCGGCTGAACGACAACCCGGCCATCGGCCCGTCGGCGACGGCTGGAACGGCAGCGGGGAATGGGGCCGCGCCGGGCCCGCCTCAGGTCCCGGCCCGGCTCCAGGCCACCCGCCCGCGCAGCCAGTGATGCCCCCACCCGCCGCTCTGCCGCCGCAGCCGGGCCCGCCGCCGGTGTCGGGTCCTTCGAGTGGGGGTGGCCGGATCGGCCGGATCCCAGCGGTCGGCCGCCCTGGTACCGGACCGCGACCCCGCCCGGCCGGTCCGGGCGCGAGCGGCTCGCCAAGCAGGCCCGGCTGGCAGCCGCAGGCCCCGACGCCGCGGCCGTCGGCCTACCCCGCCACGGGCTATCCCCCCGGCGGGACGAACCCCCGCGCCCCGGCCCCGGCCCCGGCCCCGGCACCGTCCGCGCCGCCCGGCGCCGGCCGGGGTGCGCCGGCCCCGGCCCCGATCCCGACCGGGATGCCCGAGCCACCTGCCGGGCCCCCGCCGCCGACGAGCGGCGGAGCATCGCCGTCGCGCACCGGAGCTCCGACGCCGTCGCCGAACGGACGTCCGTCGCCGACGCGGAACGCGGGCCCGTGGCCGACGCGGACCGGAGGTCCGTCGCCGAGCGGTACTCCGTGGCCGACGGAGACCGGGAGCCCACGGCCGACACCGAGCGGGGTCCCGTGGCCGACGGAGGCCGGGAGTCCGTCGACGGCGCTGCCGGGTATGGGTCCGGTGGCGTCTGGTTCGGCGATCTCGGTGGGCGTGCCGACGGGCGGGCAGGCTCCGGCGCCGCCTCCGCCTGGGCCGCCCGCGACCGTGACACCACCGATGACGGCGGCGCCCTACCCGTCGGCGCCGCCGGCCGCGGCGGGACGGGGAGCGCCGCCGGTGTCCCCGCCTGTACCTGCACGCCCGGCTGTGCCTGGGCCTGCGGCTGTGCCTGCATACTTTCCTGTCCCCGGGCCCCCGCCTGTGCCCGGGTCGGCAGTGCCTGGTGTGTCGGCTGCCCGTGGGGCGACGCCGGCGTCCGCTCCGCCCGCGGCCGTGGCGCCGGGAACGCCGGCCGGGCCCGATACGTCCGCGGCGACCGGGCGGCTGGCGTTCCGCCCACTGCCCGGCGGCGGGCCGATACCCACCACGATCACCTCGACGATCGACCTCACCGCGCTGCAGCAGCGCCTGCTCGCCGAGCACACCCAGGTCATCGACCGCATCGACGCGCCGGCACGCCCGTCGAGGCGCCGCCGGGAGGAGGCGGCGGACCCGGAGTCGACCCAGGTCGTCCCGCGTGGCCTGATACCCGGGCGAGCGCGGCGGTCCGTGCGGCCGGCTGGGGCGACCCGGCGGGGCTCGGCCGAGGTGGGCGCTGTCAGGGATCTCGACTCGGATCTCGGCACGGACCTCGCCGCGGGCGCTGCCGGAGCGGACGACGCCGTTGGCGAGTCCGGCGGTCCGGGGGCGGCCGAGGCCGGCAGCACCCGGTCGAAGGCGCTGTGGACCCTCGCCGACCAGGCGGTCTCCAGCGCGACCAACGCCGCGATCTCGTTCCTCATCGCCCATCAGGTCTCCAGCGTCGAGTACGGCGCCTTCGGCGTCGCCTACACGCTGTTCGCCCTGGTCATCGGTCTGTCGCGGGGCGCGACCTGCATGCCGCTGAGCATGTTCTACTCCGGGTCGTCGCCGTCGTCCTTCCGCGCCGCCGCATCGGCCACCACCGGGTCGTCGCTCGTCTTCGGCATCGCGATCGGGCTCGTCTTCGCTGGTGTCGGCGCAGTGATCGGCGGACCGGTGGGATCGGCGCTGCTGGCGATGGGGCTCGTGCTGCCCGGTCTGCTGCTCCAGGACGCCTGGCGGTATGTGTTCTTCGCTATGGGCCGGCCGTTCGGCGCGTTCCTGAACGACGTGGCGTGGGCGGTCGTGCAGGTCTTCGGGATCTGGCTGCTGATCCACCGGGGGGTCAGCGAGTCGTCGCCGCTGCTGCTCGCCTGGGGTGCGTCGGCGCTGGTCGCGGCCCTGCTGGGGATCGCGCAGGCGGGCTTCTACCCGTCGCCGGGGGCGACCCGCCGCTGGCTCGAGGAGAACCGGACGGACGCCACCTATCTGGCCGCCGAGTTCCTCACCGTGCAGGGCTCGCTGCAGGCCTCGATCCTGGCGATCGGCGCCGTCGGCTCGCTGTCGACGATCGGCGCGCTGCAGGGGGCGCGGACGCTGCTCGGACCCACCACCGTCGTCGGCGTCGGGGTGGTCAGCTTCGCGCTGCCGGAGTTCTCCAAGCGCACCTCGATGACCTCGCGTGAGCGGGAACGGGCAGCCATCGCACTGTCCGGACTCGTCATCGGGATCGGCGCAGCCTGGAGTGCGATCTTCTACTTCCTGCCGGAGCAGTACGGACGAGCTCTGCTGGGCGACAGCTGGGATGGCGTGAAGCAGATCCTGGGCCTGTCGATCCTGCATTACATCGCCGCCGCCGTCCCGGTCGGACCGGCCTGCATGATCTACGCGCTCGGGAAAACCAAGATCACATTCCGGGTGAACATCGCGTTTGCCCCGTTCCTGCTGGGTCTGCCGGTCCTCGGCGCGGTTGTCGGTGAGGCGCGGGGCGCGGTCATCGGTTTCAACATCGCTTTCTGGATCTTCGCTCCCGTCTGGTTCGTCCTGTTGCGTCGGGTCTGTCGGGAACATGACAGAGAGCAGGCAGCGTTGCGGGCGGCGGCGGACGCTGACGGTGCTCCGCCGTCCAGGCGGGATCGGTCCAGCGGCGACGCCCACGGTGACCGGCCGGAGATCGGCCGGCGCGGCGGCCGGCCGGGGACGCCGGACCGGCGCTCGCGTGCGTCCGCGTCCACCCGGACGGGCTGGAACGAGCCGAGCGACGTGGAGACAACCGGCAGTTGGGGGATCATGCCTGAAGGCGCGGCCAGGCGTGACAGGTCCATCGCGAGACGACGGGATGGAAATGGCCTCACAAAGGTCCGAAAAGCCGACGTGCCGGAAGAGCTGCGGCGTGAGGTGCCGCGTTCACGTCAGCCCCGGCCGGAACGCGACCGTTCCACATCCCGGGCGAAGCCAGCCGATTCCACGCGCCGTATCGGCAGGGTGGATGATGTGGACAGATCGGGTCGCACCCGGTCCGATCGTCCCGACGGAGGGGCCGGCGAGGGTCGCGGATCCGGTCCGCCGCGTGGCCGGCGCGGATCCTGAGCGCCATCTCGGCGTCAGTCATAGCTATGACCGTTTACTATCCGCTATCAGCTATGCTCACAAATCGGTTCGTCAGATCTAGCTGCTGGGGCCGGCAATCCGGCCGGATGCTCCTGTGGGGGGCTACATTGAGTCCGCTTCACGTCCTGCTGGAGGTGTCGGTGCGCACCGCGACCGGCTCTCCGATCCGCGTGCGGGCCCGGTCCGCCCGTCCTGAGTCCGGGGCGGGGGCGTCATGAGCCGCAACGCACAGGCGGGTGGCGAGACCAACCGGGCTCCGTCCGCGCCATCCCTGTTCAAGATCATAAAGCCGCGGCTGCTCATCATCGGCATCGTGGTCGTGATCTTCGCGGCGCTCGCGGCCATCTACTCGAAGGCGCAGTCCGCCACGTATACGGCGACCGCCCGGGTCTTCCTCTCGACGGACTCCAACACCCTGGGCGCCACCTCTGTGGACGCCGTCCGGTACGTCCAGACGCAGGCGCAGTTCGCCCAGTCGTCGGCCGCCATCGCCGAGATCGCGAAGAACCTCAAGTTGACCGACTCGGACGTCTCGAGCCGGCTGAGCACCTCACCGTCCGACTCTGGCTACTTCTTCACCTTCAAGGGCAAGGGCCCGAGCCAGGAGGCCGCGGTCAACCTGGTCACGGCGGCGGAGAAGGCCTACGGGACGCTTCTGACCAACTACGGGCCGAACAGCCCGGATTCGATCAAAGCGCTCACCGACCTGCGCATCAGGCTCATGACGGAGGCCGCCGCGGCGGGTCAGGGCGCCGACCCGAACGCCGCGAGCCGTACACAGCAGCTCAGCGACCTCAACAAGCAGATTGGTGCCGCTCAGACCGCACAGGCGACGAGCAGCACTGCCATCAAGCTGGCTGAGCCGCCGGTCGCGGACGGTCAGGGCGGGTCGAGCCTGCTGCGCAACGTGCTTGTCGCGGTGATCGTGGGTCTGCTCGGGTCGATCGCGGCGGTCTGGATCATGTACCAGCGTCGGCCGACGATCCTGGACCCGCACAACCCGTCCGACACTCTCGGCGTGCCGCTGATCGCCGCCCTGGAGCCGGGGCGCACCACCGCGAGCGCGGCGGAGACGCTGGTCTCGGCGATGTCGGCGGTGATGTCGCCGACGAGCAAGGTGGTCGCTTTCACCCCGGCCTCGCGCGGGGACCTGACGGCCGACCTGGTCGCCTCCGTCGCCGCCGCCTGGTCGGACGACCAGGGTGTCGTGCTCATCCTCGACACCTCGCCGTCGTCGGAGGTGCGGGCGTCGCTGGAGGGCCTGCCGCGGGCGACCTCCGGGGAGCTGCCCCGCTGGGCGCATGAGCCGACCTGCCTGGCCCGCTCGTCCGGCACCGGCCGCGGCCACATCCTCTACAACCGCGTCTCGCCTGCCCGGGCGGCTCGCCCCGGCGGTCTCGCGCCGATCCTGGCCGACCGCGCGCCCGTCGTCGACCTGGTCATCCTCGTCACCTCGGCACTCGCCGAGCTGCCGATGACCGCCGCCTCGGCGATCCAGGCCGACGCGGTGGTCGTCATCACCTCGCCGGAGACGCACCTCAAGGAGCTGGAGCAGGTCCCGCGGGACTGGCCGGCCCTCGCGGAACGGGTTGTCGGCGTCGTCCACGACGGCCGCACCGGCATCCGCAGGGTTACCGCCGCCACCCCCGAGCGCCGCAACTCCGTCGAGGCCATCACCTCGAGCTCGCAGGTCGGCCCCGACAACGGCAGCGGCCCGCCCAAGCGCGGCGGCCCTGTGGACGCCGAGCCCACCGACCGCTACGCCCGCCCCGCCCGCTGACCCCAGCCCTCACCGGCCGGCCAGCCGCACCGCACCGCTGAGAACCCCGAACGGCCCCGCTCCCAGGCGTCCTCACGCCCCCGAGCGGGGCCGTTCCGCTTTCCGTGACCCCCGCTCCAGGCCGCAGCCGCGCCGTTGTACCGGCCCCCCGGCCACCCCCCCACGTCCCCAGCCCCGCCCGCCACACCCTCTCCCGCCCGGCCGACCTGGGGGAGGCGCGGTGCGGTGGTGCGGAGGATCGGCTGGGCCATGTTCGGCGTCTACCCGTGGGCCGCGCGTGGGGCCGACTACCCGTGGGTGGGAAGGACATGCGGGGGAGGGCGGCGTCGTGTCGCGAACTCCGCGTTTTGTGTCCGCTTTGTCCCCCAGTTCGCGACACGGGCTGCCGTTACGTTGCCAAAACGCTGCCACGAAGCCGGCGGCGCGACAGCGGCCGCGAAGATCACGAACGCAGATCACAACTGCAAGGCGCGACCCTGGTTCACGACGGCGAGGACGAAGCCGTCCCAGCCTTTGGAGCCGACGGTCTGCAGCGCGGTGGCGGTCAGGCGGGGCTCGGCGCGGACGAGGTCGAGGAGCTCGCGGCTGCCCTGGGCGCGGTCGTCCGCGGCTGCGGGGTCGGCGACCGCGCCGGCGCGGACGACGTTGTCGACGACGATGGCGCTGCCTGGGCGGGTGAGGCTGAGGGCGGCGCGCAGGTAGCGGGCGTTGTTCTGCTTGTCCGCGTCGAGGAAGACCAGGTCGAACGGGTCGGTGTTGCCGGCGGCGACGAGCGCGTCCAGGGTGTCCGCGGCGGGGCCGACGACGATCTCGACCCGGTCGCCGACGCCGGCGTTGTCGAGGTTCTGGCGGGCGACCTGAGCGTGGTGCGGCTCGAGCTCCAGGGTCACGACGTGGCCGTCGGGACCCGCGCCGCGGGCCAGCCAGATCGTCGAGTAGCCGCCGAGGGTGCCGACCTCCAGCACCCGCCGGCCGCCGACCATCCGGACGAACAGCGACAGCAGGGCGCCCTGGTTGGCCGTCACCTCGATCGACGGCAGGCCGGCGGCCTGGCTCGCGGTGCGGGCGGCGCGCAGCGCGTCGTCCTCATCGACCACGGCACGAACGAGATAGTCGTCGACGGTCGCCCACTGATCCGCCGGGTTGCTCATCGATACGCACCTTTCGCCGAGGAGGCGATCCCTGCCGGCCGACCGGGGGAGACCGCGCTCAGATGGCCGCGAAGGACTTGCGTTGCGAGGGGGTGGGCGGCAGCGGTGCGGGTGGTCCCGCGTCGTCCGGATAGTGCTGGGCGTCCTCCGGCGTCACCGTGAACCAGGCGACGAGGAGCAGGCCGAGCCCGGTGACCACCGGCGCCAGCAGACCGCCGGACAGCACAGTATAGAAGAGGATCACTGACCCTGAGAGCACGAACGACTGCGAGCCGCGCACGAACATGGTCACGATGAAGCTGAGGAACGTCACCGTGCCGAGCACGCCGTACTCCAGTACCAGCTTCGGCACGAGGGCGTAGTTCAGTGGCAGGCCGGTGCGGTTGAAGAAGGCCGTCGCGTCGCGGTCGGCGAAGCCCGGGCCGGAGCCGAAGACGACCGTCGCCGGATCCTTGCCCAGCGCGTCCCAGGTGCGCTGATACGGCTGTACGAAGCGCAGGCTGCCGCTGGAGGTGGACGAGGACGTCTCCGTGGCGCGGGCGGCGAAAATGCTCGACGCGGGGGTGAAGCTGATGATCAGGACGATCAGGCTGACCCCGAGCAACGCGCTCAGGGCGAACTTCGCGCCCTTGTGCACCGCGAGCAGCACGCCGGCGCCGGCGAGCAGCAGGACGCCGGTGCCGGAGACCGTGCTCAGGATCGCCAGGATGAACATGACGAGCCGCCACCAGCCGCCGTTACGCAGTACGCAGACCACGATTCCGAACCCGAGGAACTGCGAGCAGAACGACGCCTCCAGGCAGACGAAGGCGTTCGACTTGTAGAGCGACGATCCGTACTGGACCGGGTAGGACGTGTTGAACCCGTGCATCAGGAACTGCGACGGAACGACGTCCTTCACGACATCCGTGTACGGCACACCGACGAGCTGGCTGGCGAACTGGAACAGCGCCATCCCCGCCAGCACCGTGATCATGATGAGGAACCGGTCGAGCAGCCGGGGAAGGATCGCCCGGGCGTCCGGCGGGCGCAGGCCGTAGACGAACGGCACGTACGTCGCCAGCAGCAGCAACAGCGAGGTGACGGACGTGTCGTCCTTCTGCCGCAGGAAGGACGCGAGGCCGGACAGCGCGCACGCCGTCATCGCGACCAGATAGCCCGTCATCCGGCTGTTGTTCCGCGACAGCAGGCCGCGGCGCAGCATCAGGAACACGATGACGTAGGTGATCGGCAGGATCACCTGGACCTGCGAGCCGCCCACGGGCAGCGCGATCCGCTGGAAGAAGATCTCGAAGAAGAGCAGGATCGTGAGCAGCCGCAGAGTGGCGTCGTTCGCCGTGCGGCCGCTGCCCGCCTCCTGGGTCGGGATCACCCACGACCGTGGAATCCTGGTCGTGAGGGTGGTGGTGACCACGGGTATCCCGTCCCCCGTTCCTGGCTGGCGGGCTCCCGGCGCCGGATCGGATCGGCGGCGCCGCCGGCCCAGTGTAACGGGCGGCCGTACGGTGACCGACAAGCCGGTCGTCCCGTCATTACCTTGGGCATAGGGTCAGTCGGACGTCACTGTTCGGAGTCGATTCGGGGTGCCTTCCGTGCACCATGCGTCATCGGGTCAATAATGAAGGCGTCGCCGGGGTGCCGTCGGCCGGAGTGACATCCGGGCGCGGGAACTTTGCGCCGATGGCCCACGTCCCCTTCGGTGAGAGCGCCGGATTCCGGTGGCTGATTCTGGTTCTTCCGTTGTCGTCAGGGTGTCGGGTCCACTACCTGGAAGCAACATTCCGGTCATTCTGACGACTCCGGACGATCCGGCTCGCTCGGGAGGTGTAGCGTGCGCTACCCCGGCAGTGTGCCGATGCCCGGTAGCCCGATGGCTGGCCGAGGCGGGCGGTGACAGTGATGCCGGGGGATGACGGGCCCGACGGGTCCGGTGCTGGTGCCGCGGATGTCGGCACGGTGCCGCTGGCGGGCTTGCGGACCTCGGGGTCCGTGGACTCTGGCGCGTCCACGGGCCCCGAGCCGTCTTCTGCGGCGGCCTCGCGGTCCAGGCCAGCGCCTCCGACGGCGAACGCGTCTGTCAGGGCAAGCGGGACCATCAGGGCAAGCGGGACTGTCAGGGCGAGCGGGACGACGGGTACGGGGACGGCGACGGCGAGAACGGGTCCGGGGACGGAGCCGATCCGGCGGATGCGTGCCGGGGCCGCGTCGAGTGGCTTCGGAGACCGGGCCTGGCCGAGCGGGCCGCCGCCGCGGAGACGGCGGCCGCGCACGCGCCGCGGCCGGCTCCTCGCGCTGACCGGGTTCGCCATCGTCCTCGCGGTGGCGCTCGGGACGCTCGGGCTGACGGTGCTGCGTGACCAGGGCAGCAGTGACCAGGGCCGGCCCGACGGCCCGACGGCGACCGCCGGCCACCCACCGACGGCCGCCGCCAGCCCGGCGGCGCCCGAGGCCGGCGTGTCCTGGCCCTCCGGGGCGAACGCCAACCCGCCGCACGACCTGGCCACCTGGGAACGCTGGACCGGTCGGCGCACCGACATCGCCGTCGTCTTCACCATCCGGGACAGCTGGCAGTCGATCGCCGCGTCCGACTGGCCGCTGTCCCAGCTGCGTCCGGCCAGCTATCCCGGCCAGGTCTCGATCGCCCAGCCGCTGTTCCCGCAGAGCGGCAACGAGGCCGCCTGCGCCCGCGGCGACTACGACGGTTACTGGGAGACGTTCGGCCGGACTCTGGTGCGTAGCGGGCGTGGCGACGCCTACGTCCGGCTCGGCTGGGAGTTCAACGGCAACTGGTTCTGGTGGTATCCGCGCGACACCGCCACCTGGCGGACCTGTTTCCAGCGGGAGGTGACCGCGCTGCGCCGGACGGCGCCCGCGGTGCGCGTCGACTGGAACATCTCCGCGCACCGGGACGCGATGCCGAACGGCGACAGCATCTGGGCCGCCTACCCCGGCGACCAGTTCGTCGACGTCGTCAGCGTCGACGCCTACGACTCCTACCCGCCCTCGTTCACCCAGGAGACGTTCGACCGGCAGTGCGACCAGTCCTCGGGGGCCTGCACGATCGCCCGCTTCGCCCGTGAGCACGGCAAGCGGTTCGCCGTACCGGAGTGGGGCGTCGTGCGCTCGGCGGGCGGCGGCGGCGACAACCCGTACTTCGTCCAGAAGATGTACGAGCTGTTCGCCGCCAACCGGGCGAACCTCGCCTACGAGGCGTACTTCACCGCGACCGACGCGGGCAACGTCCAGTCCGCCCTGGTCGACCCGCCGAGCAACCCGCGCGCCGCCGATCGTTACCGCGAGCTCTTCGGCGCCGCCGTACCCGGCGCCGCCGTACCCGGCGCCGCGGGCCGCTGATCGCCGTGGCGGCGAGGTAGCGGCGCGGGCGGCGCCGGGAGCGAGGTCAGTAGCTCTTCTTCGCGGGACGCAGGTGCAGCTCGGTGACCTCCGCGGTCGCCGGCAGGTGGAGCAGGTAGGCGATCAGGCCGGCGACGTCGTCGGCCTGGATGAGCAGCTCCGGCGCGTACGCACGGCCCTCGCGGGCGTAGATCGTCTCCTGTCGCGGTGTCGCCGTGCGGCCGAGGTGGATGGTGGCGACGCGGACGCCGTCGGCGTTGATCTCCTGGCGGAGGCTGTCGGCGAAGCCGCGCATGGCGTGCTGGGTGGCGGCGAACTGGCTGGTGCCGGCGCCGGCCCGCACCCCCTGGGTCGAGTTCACGACGACGATGTCGGCGCCGCCGTCGGCCCCGGCGACCCGCAGCGCCGGCAGCAGCCCCTGGGTGAGCGCGTACGGGGCCCGCACGTTCGCCGCGTACTGCGCGTCCAGGTCGGCGATCGTCGCGTCGTCGACCCGGGCGCTGCCGTAGGCCCCGGCGCTGTGCACCAGATGGTCGACCCGGCCGTGGCGGGCGAGGACCTCGGCGGCGAAGGTGGTGCGCGCCTCGTCGTCGGTGAGGTCGAGCCGCACCGGCACCAGGTCGCCGGGGCCGGTGGCCTGCTTGGCGACGTCGTCGAGACGGGCCTGGTCCCGGCCGAGCGCGAGCACCGTCGCGCCGGCGGCGGCGAGGCGCAGCGCGGTGGCGCGTCCGATGCCGCTGGACGCACCCGTCACGACGGCGACATGCCCGGCGAGCGTCACCGCGTCGGAGCCGGCAGCGGCCGTGGCCGGCGGCGTCGCGTCAGCCGGCGGCGTCATGCCGAGGTGGAGTGGGAGAACACCAGGACCGCGTCCTCGCGCGGCGGGGCGGTGTCGTAGCTGAGGCAGGTCTCCTCGTCGATCCGGCTGAGGTCGGTGCCGCGCAGGTAGTCGCGCATCGTCGTGCCGGTGCACTCGGAGTCGACGTTCGGGGCGCCGACGTGGTTCACGACGTCGTCGAGGTGGACGGTGCGGAAGTCCATGCTGAACCGGGTGCGGCCGGAGTTGTTCGGCACCGAGGAGTGCAGCTGCGCCGCCGAGAAGATCAGCATGCCGCCGGACGGCGCGACCACCCGGGTCTGCGGGAAGATCTCCACTTCCTCCTCGGGCTTCGGCTGCTTGCGGGTGTCGGACCTGATGTGCTTCGCGGCGCTAGCGCGGTTCTTCGCGTTCCACTCGTAGTAGTCGTAGTCGCGCGAGCCGTTGCGCACGGGCTGCGAGAAGTACCGCGGGTGGAAGGCCAGGCCGTTCTCCGGGACGATGTCGAAGATCGGCATCCACCAGTTGAGCTGGCAGAACGGCGCGGAGTACCAGGTGTCGCGGTGCGGGTGGAAGGCGTAGGCGATGCCGGAGGTCAGGTAGTCGTCCGAGGTGGACGTCCGCAGCCGGGGCACGTCGAAGTAGGTCTTCGACGGGTCGGCGCCGTGCTCGGCGAGGATCGCCGGCAGCAGCTCCTTGCAGGTCGGGTGGTGGATGAACCGCGGCTTGAGCTCGGCGAGCAGCGCCGCGTAGTCCTCGACCGGCATGTGGTACTGGGCGGTCTCCGGGTCGAGGTCGCCGAACGCGTCGCGGATCAGCGCCCGGCTGAACTCGACGAACTCGCGGGTCGCCGGCTTCGGCGCGTAGACGAACAGATCGCCCTGGTAGAGCTTGGCCCTGCGCTCGTCATCGGACAGCGTGGACTCGACCAGCACCGAACTCATCGTGTTCCCCTCCGGAACGTACGTGGGTGAGCAGCAGCCGGGCCATGGCGAGTTCGTCCGGCGTGGTGACATGGATGTTGGCGGGTTCGCCGGGGACGATGACGACCTGGCCGCCGGCCGCCGCCACCATCGCCGAGTCCTCCACCGCCTCGTCCGCCCGCGCGTGCGCGGCCCGCAGCAGGTCGGCGCGGAAGGCATGCGGGGTCTGCACCAGCCGGTGCTCCTCCCGGGCCAGCGAGGCGCCGGCGACGAGCCGCGCGCCCGCCCCACCCGGGCCGGCGACCGGGCGCGCCTGCTTGACGACCTCCGTCAGCTGCAGGCCCGGCACGGCGGCGTCGGCGCCGGCGCGGACCTCGTCGACGACCCGCCGGTACAGCGCCGCGGTCGCCAGCGGGTGCGCGGCGTCGGTGATGACGATGATCCCGGCGTCCAGCGGGACGCCGGCGAGCCCCGCGCGGACGGACTGCGCCCGCGTCGCCCCGCCGTCGACGATCCGCACGCCGGGCGGTGGCGTCCAGGTCGCGTGATACGCCCGTCCCGCGGCCCCGCCGGCGGCCTGCTCGGCCACGGCTGGGGTGACGTCGGCCACGGCCGGAGTGACGACGACGATGCCGTCGCTGGCCGGGGACGCGGCGGCGACGGGATGGGCGACGAGCGGCTCGCCGCCGAGGTCGAAGAACTGCTTGCGCCCGCCGAAGCGGGTGCCGCCCCCGGCCGCGAGCACGATCGTCCAGACCGGCCCGAGGGACGCCGGCTCAGCCACCGGACGCCCCGCCGCCGACACCGGCACCAACACCGGCACCAACACCAACACCGGCAGGACCCGCGGACTCGTCGGCGAGCAGGTCGACACCGGCCAGCGCGTCCGCGGCCTCGGCGACGGTGTCGAACGGCAGGTCGGCGCGCTCGGCGATGTCGAGCAGGCTGCGCGTGCCGTCGGCGAGGTTGAGCACCCACAGCAGCGCCATCTCGACGGCCTGGCGGTTCATCGTCGCCCCGATGGCCCGGTACAGGCCGCGCCGGCCGAGCTGCGGCTCGCCGTAGGGTGCGGTGTTGCGCCAGGTGCGGTTGCGCTCGCAGATCTCGACGATCCGGCGCAGCAGGGCGTAGGAGTCGGCGAGCGACTCCGGCGTGACGAAGTCCAGGTCGTCCGCGCTGGTGTGGTACTGCGGGTACTCGCCGTGCTGGCCCCGGCCGAGGCGGCCGACCGGCAGGTCGAAGCCGGGCGAGCAGAACTGCCGCTCGTCGTAGCCGTAGGGCGAGAAGTCGACGACCCGGTGGGGCCGTCCCGTCTCGGTGAGGGCGACGGCGGCGGCCCGGTCGACGGTGGCGGCACCGCGCCGGCTGCGCTTGTAGGTCAGGTCGGACCGGTCGCCGAGGCCGGTGAGCACCAGGCCGTGGCGGACGCGGCCGACGTCGGCCCGGTGCCCGGCGAGCCACGTGATCGAGCCGATCGTGCCCGGGATGAACAGCAGCCGGAACGTGTGCCGGCGCCGCTCGGTGGCGGCCAGCGTCCGCGCGAGCAGGGCCGCGACGGCGATGCCCGAGCAGTTGTCGTTGGCCATCGCCGGATGGCAGGTGTGCGTCGTGATCAGGAACTCGTCGTCCGTCTCGCCGGGCAGCACGATCTCGCCGTAGGTGAGCGAGCCGCCGTCGTCGAGCGTCGTGTCGATCTCGACCTCGTACTCGCCGTCGGGCAGCGCGGCGAGCTGCCGGTCGGTCAGGCAGAAGCCCCAGTTCTCGTTGTAGTACGACGTCCGGTAGGGCACCCAGTCCGGCCGGTCGGGCATCGAGAACAGGTGCGGGCGCAGCTCGTCGAGGCTCATCCGTGCGTGCAGCGGGGTGCTGTAACCCAGCAGGTGCAGCGGGTTGTCGGCCGCGTCGACGACGGTCCTGCCGTCCGGACCGATCAGCCGGGCCGAGGTGACGTTCCACTCCCGGGGGACCGTCCAGTCCAGGACCGGGGTGCCGCTGGGCACCTCATGCACGGTGAACGGGACGCCAGGGCCGAGCGCGCGGGCGACGGTGCGCAGCGTGGTGCGCACGCCCTCGCCGGTGATGCTGCGCATCGGCGGGAGCAGGTCGGCGACCAGGTCGTGCAGCCAGCGGCCGGTGTCGTCGGCCGCCGGCGGCACGGCGGGGGATGCGGTCATCGTCGTCGTGGGGGCGTCGTCGGGACGGTCAGTCCGCCCACACCCGCCACGGCGCGGAGCCGGAGTCCCACAGCTGGTTGAGCTCGGTCCAGTCGCGGAAGGTGTCCATGCCCATCCAGAACCCGTCGTGGGTGTGCAGGGTGAGCTCGCTGTCGCGGGCCAGCGTCTGCAGCGGGGCGCGCTCGAGCAGCAGGGCCGGGTCGTCGTCGAGGTACTTGTCGATGAACTCGCGCTCGAAGACGAAGTAACCGCCGCTCACCCAGCCGGTCTGCGGCGGCTTCTCGGCGAACAGGGTGACCTTGCCGCCCTCGGTCTCCAGCTCGCCGTAGCGGCTCGACGGGCGCACGCCCGTCACCGTCCCGATGCGGCCCGACGCCACGTGGTCGTCCAGCACCGCGCGCACATCCACCGCGCCGACGCCGTCGCCGTAGGTGAGCATGAAGCGGGGGCCGTCCAGGTACTGGGCGACCCGGCGCAGACGGGCGCCGGTGCCGGTGAGCAGGCCGGTCTCCGCGAAGGTGACCTCCCACCTCTCGTCGCCGACGGCGTTGTGGAAGCGGGGGGTGTGGTCGTCCGAGAGCGTAAGCGTGAAGTCGGCGACCTGGGCGCGGTAGGCCAGGAAGTAGTTCTTGATCAGATCGCTCTTGTAGCCGAGGCACAGCACGAACTTGCGGAACCCGTAATGCTCGTAGGTCTTCATGATGTGCCAGAGCACCGGCTTGCCGCCGATGTCCACCAGCGGCTTGGGCAGCTTCTCGCTGGCCTCCCGCAGCCGGGTTCCCATGCCGCCGCAGAGGATGACGACGGGGATGTCGGCGGGGTCGACGGTCTCGGTGGTCTTCGGGCTGTCGGTGCTCAAGGCTGTTGCGTCTCCCGTGCTCATGCCCCGGTCGAGGCGTCGGCGTGGCGGATGGGCGCGTGACGGCTTAGGTCGCCGCGGGACCGCGGCGGATTCCGGGTGACCCACACCGGCCCGCCGCCACTCGCCGACCGATGCCGGGGGCCGGGGCCGGCGGGGACAGCCACCGGTCGCCTCCCGGGCGCGCGGGATGGCACGATCCCGCACCCGAGGACGCCCCGAACCTGCCGGGACGTCGCTACCTCGCCCGCGTTCCAGGCGCGCGCGGGCGTGATCCCCCTCCGCCGTCTTCTGGTGGACACCGGGCGACGGACCGCCGTGATCGGCGCCCCCCCGGCACTGCCGTCGCAACGGTACCGCACGTCCCACAGCTCGCCGTCCGTGTCCCTCCAACCCGTTCCGGCCCGGGTGCGACACCGGCGGACGGCGCGGGCATCCCGCCGTCGTCGCGCCGTTTCCCCACACTGCACGTATCACGGCGTAGTCTTCCGATAGCTGTGCGCTGAGTGCCCTGTCCCGCGCCGGCTGGTCGGGCGCGTCTCGCGGCGCGTCCCCTGGAGATTCCCGCCACGCCGCCGCCGGTCGGCCGCGTGGCGGTGCCGGAGTCGACCCTGCGGCGGCCGGTCGGAGCTCGTGGAAAAACGACATTTGCCCAGGTCAAGGCATGTAAAGAGGGCCTTTAGCATGGATCGGGTCGGTGTCTGCGGCGGCCCGGCGGGAAGCGCGCCATCGAGCGTGCTGGCGGGGCGAGGGCACTGCGCGGCCCACCTTCGTGGCGAACAACCGATAGATAGTGCCAGATCCTCGCGGCGACGGCAACGACTGCTGCCGAGTCCGCGTCATTTCTGGTGGGTCCCGCGCTGACGCGGGATCAGGCGCGCCGGCTGTCGCCGGTTGCCTGCCCACGGAGCGGAAGGGGTGTTGGTGCCGGTGCGGATGATCGTTGCTGTCCGTGATTGGCCGAGGCCGCCGACATCGCTCTTCGTGCGTTGTTGTTACGGTTCGTCCGTCACTGCTGGATTGGTGAGGAATAAGCCCTCGCTCGTGGCGCCGCCGCTGCCGACGGACCCCCACAGGGATCCGGCGGATCGAGGGATTGTCACCCTTGGTGAGAGTTGCGCGCCGGATACACCGAGATGTTTCGTTGGGGGACAGAGCACGATCTGGGGTGATGCGGGTGCGCGAGCGCTCCTGGTCGGATGAGCCCCCGCCCGAGGCGGACCCGCGCCGCCGGGCGCGTGGGCCCCGGGCCGGCCAGCCTCGCGTGACCGATCACCGTGACCTCACCGGCCATGCCACCACTGATCGTGACGACTACGGCGGCGACGTCGGTCGCGCGGACGGCGGCCGGGGCGAGGCCCTCGGCACGCCGTGGGAGGCGCGCCCGGGCCAGGTCCGGATCCCGCGCCGCCGCCATGGCGACGAGGACGACCATCCGCCGAGGCCAGGCCAGCCCGGTGACCACGCCGCCGCGCGCGGCCGCCACCCGGGACAGCGGCCGCCCGCCGGGTTCACCGGGGACGGCGAGGCCGAGGACGACGAGAGGTACCCCGGCGCGGCCGGGCACCCCACCCCTCGTCGACGCACCCCTCCCGTCGTCCTGCTGCCGCCGGCGATGGCCCGCCGGGTGACCGAGGCACGGGCCGCGGCCGACCTTCCGCCGCCCGCCGCTGCGGCCACCGAGTGGTACGACGAGCCCGTCTCCTCTTCTGGACCCCGCCTCCAGGGGACCGCCGACGCCGCCCTGGAGTCCGCGCCCGGCTGGGACGCGAGTCCGGCGTGGGATGGGAGCCCCGCCTGGGGCGGGAGCTCCGGATGGGACGAGGGCCGGGGCACCGACACGCCCTCGCCGGCCGGCGCGGGACCTGCCACCGGCGCGGGTTCGAGCACCGGCGCCGGCCGGGACGCGGCGACCGGCTGGGACGCCGGTACCGGCTGGGAGACCGGCACGGGCCGGGACGGCGGTATGGGCCGGGACGGCGGCGCCGGCCGCGACGTCGGTGGGGACGCGCGGCGGGATGCCGGCGCGAGCGTGGGGCCGGCCTGGCCATGGGGCCCGCGGGACGGGGAAGCGGGCGTCGGTGACGCGCAGGCCCGCCTCGACGCGGGGGCCTATGGGCGTGACCACGACGCGCGCCTGCCCGACGTCGGCCCGGCTGATCCGTACGTCGGCCCGGCTGATCCGTGGTCGGTGGAGTCCGGCTCGAGCGGCGCCGACGCCGCCGGCCCGCCGCCGACCGCGCCGGGTCCCCGGTCCGCGCCCGCCGCGCCGAGCCCGGCACGGCCCGGCACCGGGCCTGGTGATCTGTACGACCCCGGCGCCTGGCCGCCCGCGCAGCCGCCCTTCGTGACACGGGCCGGCGGCGGGCTGTCCGTCGAGCCGCCCGCGCGCGCGGACGCTCCCGCCGGGCAGTCCGAGCCGGCGGCCGCCCCCGACTGGATGCACGAGAGCACCGCCCTGCTCCAGACCCGTCGCGGTGGTTCCCCCGACATCGACGGCCGGCACGGTGCGGGCGGTGGAACCGAGGGACTCGCGGTCCGACCGCCGCAGCCCCCGCCCCCGCCCTCGGTGCCGCCTCCGTCCGAACGGGCACACTCCGGGCGGCAGCCGTCCGCGGGCTCGCCGTCCGTGGGCGGGACGGGATGGCGTCCGCCGGTGCCGACCGAGGGCACGCCGGCGGGGATGGACGACACCGGCGTGTTGCGCTGGACGGGGCCCGGTCCCGCCACGGGGCTGGACCGGCGCGACCCCCGGCGGCCTGACGCCCAGCCGGCCATCGGTCGGGATGACGACGCCGATCACACGCGCACGCTGGCTCGCGTTCCGGGCACGGGGCCACGCCCGGATCACCGCGACCCACCCTCCCGTCCTGGCGCCGACCGGTGGGACGACCCGCGGGACCGGTCCCCTCGAGCGGACCGCGGCGACCGCCGCGACCCAGATGGCCGTGACGGCGGCCGGGACCGCGCCGATCGGGGCGGTTATGACAACCGGGACGGCCCGGACAAGCGGGGCGGATACGCCGACCGGGACGGTTACGACGATCAGGCCGGCCGGCGTCGTGTCGCCGGTCGCCGCGACCAGGACGGCCGGGCGCCGCGGGCCGACGACCCGCGGGAGCGGACGAGCCGGGGCAGCCGGCCCGACCGCGTCGTCGTGGGGCCCGTCGAGGGCGCGGACCGGCCGCGGCGGGTCGCCGGGGAGCGCGGGACGGCCGGCCGTCCGGGCGCCACGCGTTCGGCGGGCACCCGCACGGCTGGCATCCGCACCGCCGGCACGCGGACCGGGGGCACGAGGACCGGCGCGACGCGTTCGGGCGGCACCCGCTCGGGCCAGACCCGCACCGGCTCCACCGGTTCCGGCCTCGGCGGGTCCGGCGCCGGCTCGGCGACCGGCGGCCGTGGCGGCGCGGACCGGCAGCCGGCCGGGCGGTCCGGCACGGGCAGCCGTGCGAGCTGGGCGGATGACCGGTCCTGGTCCGACGGGCCCGACCGGGACCGGTCGGCGCCACGGGACCGGTCCGCCTTGCGGGAGACGGCGCGTCCGGCCCCCTCAGCCGCGCGGCTGGAGACGGACGGCGGCTCCGGTCGGTCCCGCGCCGCGGCGTGGATCACGGCGCACTGGGGCGGCGCGAGCCGGGTCCCGCACCTGCCGGTCATCGCGGTCGCGGTGGCGGTCGTGCTCACGCTCGTCGCGGTCACCGCCCTGCTGCTGGTGCCCTCCCGGCACGCCGATCCGGACGCGGTGGCCACCGGCACCGTCGCGCCGCAGAGCCCGACGCCGGGGGCCACCGCGGCGCCCGGCGCGGCGGCGGCACCCGCGTCGACCGTCCCGCGGGTGGCACGGGCCGCGACCACCGGCCCGTTCCCGAGCGGTGTAGCGGCGCACACCCTCGCCGAGGCGAACACCTGGGCGACGTTCCGTGGCCGGCCGAACGACGTGGTCGTCATGTACACCGACCGCAGCAGCTGGAACTCGCTGACCAGCCCGTGGATGGGCGGCAGCGCGTCGACGTTCGCCGGGTTCTCCGGTACCTGGGTCATCACCCAGCCGCTGTTCCCCGACTCCGGGCCGGAGAAGGGCAACCTCGCCGACTGCGCCGCCGGTGACTACGACGCGCACTGGCGGCAGTTCGGACGCTGGCTGGTCAACATGGGCCGGGGCGACTCGTTCGTCCGGCTGGGTTGGGAGTTCAACGGGCTGTGGTTCGCCTGGGCGGCGACGGATCCGCAGCAGTGGATCCAGTGCTTCCGGCACGCGTCGTCGGCGATCAGGGCGGCCAGTCCGAAGGCCCGGATCGACTGGAACCTCAACGCGCACGGGTCGAGCACGCCGGTCGGAGCGTTCGATCTGTATCCGGGTGACCAGTACGTCGACGTCATCGGGATCGACAGCTACGACCAGTACCCGGCGAGCCCGACATACGCCGACTTCGACGCCCAGTGCAACGGTGACGCGGGCCTGTGCCAGGCGATCACCTTCGCGCGGATCCACAACAAGCTGTTCTCGGTGCCCGAGTGGGGCGTCGTCAGCCAGCAGAACACCAAGGCCGGACGGGCCGGGGCGGCGGGCGGGGACAACCCCGTCTACGTCGAGAAGATGTACGAGACGTTCACCCACAACGCCGACATCCTCGCCTACGAGGCGTACTTCCCCGACTCGGAGATCAACAACGTCCGGTCGTCCCTGGTGAGCCCGAACCTCAATCCGGCCGCGGCCGCCGTCTACCGGCGGCTCTGGGGCTGACGGACCCCGGGCCCGCACACGCCGACGCCCCGCGCGCTCCCGACCTGGGACGGCGCGCGGGGCGTCGCCGTCCGTCGGGGGTTCAACCCCGCGCGGTGCCGCCGTTGCGCTCGGCGTCGTCGTGCAGGCCACCGACAAACGACTCGGCGACGCTCACCTGCTCCCGCAGGGACGTCAGTTTCTCCTCGGCGAGCAGCACCCAGGTGCCAAGCCGTTCCCGCAGCAGCGCCCGGGTCTCCGCCGCGAGCCCCGGCGCCGCCAGCTCGTCGCGCAGGGTCAGCAGGGAGCGCATCTCCTCCAGGCTGAATCCCAGCGGTTTCATCTTCCGGATGAGCAGCAGTCGTTCGATCGCGTCGTCGTCGTAGAGCCGGAAGCCACCGACGGTCCTGCTCACCGGCATGAGGAGGCCCGCCTCCTCGTAGTAGCGGACTGTTCGCAGGGAGAGACCGACCCGCTCGGCAACGTCCCCGATCTGGTGTACGTCGCGGCCGGTCGCGTCCGATCCCGAAAGATTGCGGCGCATGGTGACGAACTCGACCCTAACGTCGGTGTAGCCCCGGGCGTCCGAACAGGACGTCAGGCAGTTGACTGTACGTCGATCCGTTCACCGGTGCGCCGCCTGTCGTGGGGCGGTCATGGGGCCGTTCGCGGGCCGACACCCAGCCGAACGCCGGCTCTCGCCGCGGCCCGCGGCGAGAGCGTCGCGAGCACCCTGTCGTACGCTGGAACCATCGTCTGTGCTGACGGGGTCGGGCCGAGACAGCCCGGCCGGCCCGGGTGTCCTTCCGGGCGCGGGCAGGGCGGCGAGCCGGGCTTTCGTACGCGCGGGTCCCGGCCGCGGTGGATCCCGTCGTGCCATGCCGTCGTGTTCCGCGGTGCCCCCTGCGCGCCGCGGCGTTCCGCTCCATGTCGATGCTTCGTTTTTCCGAGAGGCACAGGGACACACCCATGACCCTCGCGCCGCTGCTCGACGCGCTCATCGCCCGGCCGGGCGGCGATCCCGCCCTGGCCCGGGCGATCGGCGCGGCGGGCGAGCCGGTCCTCGACCTCGCCGGCCCGGCCGCCCTGCGGCCCTTCGCCGCCGCGGCCCTGGGCGCCGCCGGTGGTGCCGGCCGGCCGGTCCTCGCCGTCGTCGCCACCGGGCGGGAGGCGGAGGATCTCGCCGCCGCCCTCGCCGACCTGCTCAGCCCCGACGTGGTGGCCGTGTTTCCGAGCTGGGAGACGCTGCCGCACGAGCGCCTGTCGCCCCGGGCCGACACGGTCGGCCAGCGGCTCGCCGTGCTGCGCCGCCTCGCGCATCCGGCCAGCGCCGGCCTGCCGCCGCTACGGGTCGTGGTCGCGCCTGTCCGCGCTGTGCTGCAGCCGCAGGTCGCGGGGCTCGGCGAGCTCGATCCCGTGCGGCTGGCCGCCGGCGACACCGCCGACCTCGATGCCACCGTCGCCCGACTGGTGGGCATCGCCTATCACCGAGTCGAACTGGTCGAGCGGCGCGGCGAGATCGCCGTGCGCGGCGGCATCCTCGACGTCTTCCCGCCCACCGAGGAGCATCCGCTGCGGGTGGAGTTCTTCGGCGACGACGTGGAGGACGTCCGCCGCTTCGCCGTGGCCGACCAGCGCGCGCTGCCGCCCGCCGAGGGCGTCCCGGCCCCCGTGCTGTTCGCCCCGCCGTGCCGGGAGCTGCTGCTCACCGAGGACGTGCGGGCCCGCGCGGCCGAGCTCGCCACCGCGCATCCCGAGCTGCTCGACCTGCTGGACAAGATCGCTTCCGGTGTCCCCGTGGACGGCATGGAGGCGCTCGCGCCGGTGCTGGTCGACGGCATGTCGTTGCTGCTCGACGAGCTGCCCGCCGGTACGCACGTGCTGGTCTGCGACCCGGAGCGGGTCCGCACGCGGGCGAGCGAGCTGGTCCGCACCAGCCAGGAGTTCCTGGAGGCGTCCTGGAGCGTCGCGGCGCTCGGCGGCGGGGCGCCGATCGACCTCGAGGCAGCGGCCTACCGCTCGATCGCCGAGGTGCGCGAGCGTGCCACCGAGCTCGGGCTGCCCTGGTGGTCGGTCACCCCGTTCGCGCCGGCGGAGGACGACCAGCTCGCGGAGGGCGCGGACACGGTCGTCGCGAGCCTGCGCCCGGCGCCGCTCTACCACGGCGACATCGCCGCGGTGATCGCCGACGTCAAGGGCTGGCTGGCCGAGTCGTGGCAGGTGCTGCTCGTCACCGAGGGACATGGCCCGGCGCAGCGGCTGGTGGAGATGCTGCGGGAGGCCGACCTCGGCGCCCGCTACGCCGAGTCCGCCGAGCTCGTCGCCGGGGTCGCCGTCGTCACCCGCGGCCAGCTGGCCACCGGCTTCACCAGCGACACGTTGCGCCTGGCGGTGCTGACCGAGAGTGATATCGCCGGCGCCCGTGGCGTCACCACCAAGGACATGCGGCGGATGCCGAGCCGGCGCCGCAAGGGCCTCGACCCGCTGGCGCTCGCCCCCGGCGACATGGTCGTGCACGACGCGCACGGCGTCGGCCGCTACGTCGAGATGGTCACCCGGACCGTCGCCGGCGCCAAGCGCGAGTATTTGCTGCTCGAGTACGCCCGCGGCGACCGCCTCTACGTCCCCACCGACCAGCTGGAGCAGATCACCCGCTACGTCGGCGGCGACGCGCCGAGCCTGGACCGCATCGGCGGCGCCGACTGGGCCAAGCGCAAGAGCCGCGCCCGCAAGGCCGTCAAGGAGATCGCCGGCGAGCTGATCCGCCTCTACAGCGCCCGGATGGCCGCGCCCGGCCACGCGTTCGCCGCGGACAACCCGTGGCAGCGCGAGCTGGAGGACGCCTTCCCCTTCCGCGAGACGCCCGACCAGCTCGCCGCGATCGACGAGGTCAAGGCGGACATGGAGAAGCCCGTCCCGATGGACCGGGTGATCTGCGGCGACGTCGGCTACGGCAAGACCGAGATCGCCGTGCGGGCGGCGTTCAAGGCGGTGCAGGACGGCAAGCAGGTCGCCGTCCTGGTGCCGACGACGCTGCTGGTCCAGCAGCACTTCCAGACGTTCGGCGAGCGCTACGCGGCGTTCCCCGTCGTGGTCAAGGCGATGAGCCGGTTCAACTCGGCCGCCGAACAGCGCACCGTGATCGAGGGCCTCGCCGCCGGCAGCGTCGACGTCGTCATCGGCACCCACCGGCTGCTGTCCGGCGAGGCGAGGTTCAAGGACCTGGGCCTGGTGATCGTCGACGAGGAGCAGCGCTTCGGCGTCGAGCACAAGGAACAGCTCAAGAAGATGCGCACCGCGGTGGACGTGCTCACGATGAGCGCCACCCCGATCCCGCGCACCCTGGAGATGTCGATCACCGGCATCCGCGAGCTGTCCACGATCGACACCCCGCCGGAGGAGCGCCATCCGGTGCTGACCTCGGTGGCCGCCTACGACGTCCGCCAGGTCGGCGCCGCGATCCGCCGTGAGCTGCTGCGCGAGGGCCAGGTCTTCTACATCCACAACCGGGTGGACTCGATCGACCGGGCCGCAGCGAGGCTGCGCGAGCTGGTGCCCGAGGCCCGCGTCGCCACCGCGCACGGCCAGATGCACGAGGACACCCTCGAACAGGTGATGGTGTCCTTCTGGGAGAAGAAGTACGACGTCCTCGTCTGCACGACGATCGTCGAGTCCGGGCTGGACATCTCCAACGCGAACACGCTCATCGTCGAGCGGGCCGACGTGTTCGGCCTGTCCCAGCTGCACCAGCTGCGCGGACGGGTCGGCCGCGGCCGCGACCGGGCGTATGCGTACTTCCTGTTCCCGCCGGACAAGCCGCTGACCGAGACGGCCCACGACCGCCTCGCCACGATCGCCCAGCACAACGACCTCGGCGCCGGCATGGCCGTGGCCATGAAGGACCTGGAGATCCGCGGCGCCGGCAACCTGCTCGGCGGCGAGCAGTCCGGCCACATCGCCTCCGTCGGCTTCGACATGTACGTGCGGATGGTCGGTGAGGCGGTCGCCGAGTACCGCAAGGACAAGGTGGAGGAACCGCCGGAGGTCAAGGTCGAGCTGCCGGTCGACGCGAGCCTGCCGCACGACTACGTGCCCAGCGAGCGGCTGCGCCTCGACGCCTACCGCCGCCTCGCCGGAGCGGTGACCGACGCGGACATCGACGAGGTCCGCGGCGAGCTTGTCGACCGGTTCGGCCCGGTGCCCGAGCCGGTGGAGAACCTGCTCGCCGTCGCCGGCCTGCGGGTACTCGCCCGGCGCCACGGCGTCACCGAGATCACCGCCGCCGGCCGGCAGATCCGGTTCGCCCCGCTGGAGCTGCGGGAGAGCCAGACCCTGCGGCTGACCCGGCTCTACAAGGGCGCGGTGGTCAAGTCGGCGGTGCGCACCGTGCTGGTGCCCGCCCCGACCGAGACCGGGCGCATCGGCTCCCGCCCGCTGCGGGACCGGGCGCTGCTCGCCTGGGCCGGCCAGCTGCTCGACGCCGTCGCCGGAGACTCGATCGCCGCCGCCGCGGGGGCGCCCGGCCGGTGAACACGGCGGTCGAAGTAGGGGGAGGTGTGCTTCGCCACACATGGAGCGGATAGCGTCTGGAGTCGTGAAGCTCTCCCGTCTGCTCGCCGGTGTCGGGGTGGCCGTTCTCGTCGGATTCGCCGGGACGGCCTGTACCACGCACGCCGGGGCCGCCGCCCAGGTCGGATCGAGCACCATCGACACCTCGAAGCTGCGAGGCATCGTCGAGCGTGGGCTCGCCGCCGCCTCCACCGTGCCGATCTCGCAGTCCGGCCAGTCCGCGTCCAGCGCGCTCAACCCGCCGGAGCTGCAGCGCCGCGCGCTCACCACGCTCGTGCAGCTCAACCTGCTCACCGAGGAGGCGCACCGGCGCGGCATAACGCTGAGCGAGGGCGACGTGGCGGCCTACTACCAGGCCTACGCCGTGCTGCAGTTCGGCAGCGTGCGCGCGTTCGAGCAGCGGGCCGCAGCCGCGGGTTTCGACCAGCGGGACGTGTCCGTGATCGTGCGCTCGGGGGCGCTGGAGTCCGCCATCAGCGACCAGATCAGCCCGCGTCTGCTGGCCACCGACGCCGAGACCCGGGCCCAGTACGACAGCATCATCGATCAGGTCGGACGCATCCCGCTCAGCTACGCGCAGGCGAAGCCGTACCTCGCCCGGTTCATCGTCACCGACCAGCGTTCGGCGGAGCTGCGGCCCGTGCTCGCCCGGGCGGAGAAGGCCGACCCGATCTCGATCAACCCGCGCTTCGGCCGCTGGGACACCGACCAGTTCGCCATCGTCGCCGCGGACGGGACGATTGCCAGCCGCCCGGCGCCCACCCCCACGATCCAGACGACCGTCCAGTCCTGAACCGTCCAGGTCCGGGCCTGGTCCCGACGGGCCGGAGGAAGCGAGGCGCGCCGCCATGACGCCGCGGATCACCATCGTGCTCACCAGCCCGCGGGTCGCCCCGGGGGTGCTCACCGCGCCGGCGTGGGACCTGCTGCGCCGCGTTCCGGTGCTCACCGCCGCTCCCCGCCATCCGCAGCTCGACGCGCTGCGGGCCGCCGGCGCGATCGTCACCGTGCTCGACGCCGACGCCGACGCCGACGCCGACGCCGACGCCCTGGCCGCGGCCGCTCTGCCCGGGGACGCTCTACTCGGGGACGCAGTGCCCGCGGGTGGGGGAGCGTCGGGGCCGGACGCCGTCGCGCTCGCCGCACGCCTGCGGGCCGCGCTGCCGGCGGGCGCACCGGCCGACGAGCTCGCCTGGCTGCCGGATCCCGCGGCGCCCACCGCCCTCGACCGAGCCCTCGAACTTCTCGCCCGCCCGCCCGCGCAGGGCCAGGGCCGCGCCCCGGTGCACGTCGACGTCCTCGTCGGCACCGCCGAGCTGCCCGGGTCGGCACTGCTCGACGCCGTCGCCGTGATGGACCGGCTGCGCTCCCCGGGCGGCTGCCCCTGGGACGCCGAGCAGACCCACGCCTCCCTCGCCCCCTACCTGGTCGAGGAGACCTACGAGGCCTACCAGGCGATCGAGGACGGTGACCTCACCGAGCTGCGCGAGGAACTCGGCGACGTGCTCATGCAGGTGCTCTTCCACGCCCGCATCGCCGCCGAGCGGGCGGACGACGGCTGGGACGTCGACGACGTGGCGGCCGGGCTCGCCGCCAAGCTGATCCGGCGCCATCCGCACGTCTTCGGCGACGTCGTCGTCGACGGTGCCGCGAACGTGGTCGCCAACTGGGACGCGATCAAGGCCGTGGAGAAGGGCCGCTCGTCGGTCACGCAGGGCGTGCCGCTGTCCCAGCCGGCGCTCTCCCTCGCCGCCAAGCTGCTGAAGCGCTCCGCCGGCATCGGCGTCCCGGCCGACCTCGCGCTCACCCACGCACCGACTGCCACCTCCGCGTCCGCCGCGGGCGGGACGGGCGGGGTGGCCGGGGCGAGCGAGGTCGCGGCCGGCGGCGAGTCGGCAGGCGTTGACGGGCCAGCAGGCGTTGACGGGCCAGCAGGCGTTGACGGGCCAGCAGGCGTCGACGGGCCAGCGGGTATGGACGGGCCAGCGGGCGTCGACGAGGTGGCGGCGGCGGGTGCGCGGGTCGGGTCGACGGCGGCAGCGGCCGTGCGGGCGATGGCCGGGCCGGCCGCGGACGTGGACGCGGAGGAGCTGCTCGGCGATCTGCTCGTCGCCGTCGTCGCGCTCGCGCGGGCCGGTCGGGTGGATCCGGAGCAGGCGCTGCGGCGCGCGTCGCGCCGGTTCCGTGACCGGCTGGCGGCGGCCGAGGACGCGGCGCTGGTGGACGGGACGAGCGCCGGACCGCTGCCCGCCGCACGCTGGCGGGAACTGTGGGTCGCCCAGGAGCGGCCTCGGGGGGCCGCCGTCACCTGATCGGTGACCGCCAGACGACCGCGTGGTGGACACGGCCGGGCGTCCGGCCCGGTCCGGAGTACTAGCCTCGTTCCATGGCTGCCATCCCACGCAAGGCGCTGGCCGACGTCCGGCAGATCGCGGCGCGGCGGACCGCGCCGGTCGTCCTCGAGCTCGACCTGACGTCCGACCCCGTCGAGGGCATCCCCGGCGATCCGCTGACCCTCGCCCTCGCGCACCGGCGCACGACGCTGCGCGACCTCACCGAGGCGCTGCGCCATGCCAGCGAGGACCCGCGGGTCCCGGTCGTCGTCGCGCACATCGCCGCCTGTGGGATGCCCCTCGCGAGGATCCAGGAGATCCGCGCCGCGGTCGCCGGCTTCCGCGCCGCCGGTGGGACGGCCATCGCCTACGCCGACACGTTCGGCGAGTTCGGCGGCGGCACGGGGCCGTACTACCTGGCCTGCGCCTTCGATGAGATCTGGCTCGCGCCGTCGGGCGACTGCGGCCTGACCGGCCTCGGGATGGAGACGCCGTTCCTGCGCGGGGCGCTCGACCGGCTGGGCGTCACGGTCGAGATCGGGCAGCGCTACGAGTACAAGAACGCGGTGAACACCCTGGTCGAGCGGGACTTCACCCCGGCGCACCTGGAGGCGCTCAGCCGGATCATCGAGTCGTCGTCGGAGCAGGTCGTCGAGGGCATCGCCGACAGCCGGCGGATGGCGCCCGACCGGGTCCGCCGACTCATCGACCTCGGCCCGCTGGCCGGCAGCGTCGCCCTGGACACCGGGCTGATCGACCGGCTCGGCTACCGCGACGAGGTCTACGCCGCCGCGCGGGCCCGTGTGCAGCGCTCCACCGCCGCGTCCGGCGCTGGCGACGCGCCGGCTGATGACGATCGGGGCGGGGCGGCCGCGCGGACCGGCGCCGATCGGGACGGTGGGGCCGTGGAGCCGGTGCTGATGTACGCGTCCGCCTACCGGCGCCTCGCCGAGCGACGGGAGAAGTCGCCGGTGCGGCGGGTCACCACGCTCGCCGCGCGGGGGCCCGGCATGTTCTTCCTGCGGGAGACGGCGCCCTCGGAGCCGGACTCCGCCACCGGCGAGAGCGGCCGGGCCGAGGGCGTGCCCGCGGCCGGGGGACGAGTGGACGAGGGTCGGGCGGACGCGGACGCCGTCCCGCTGGCACCGTCCGTCACGCCGCCGCACCGGGATCCGCGCCGGTCGGTGGTGGCCCTCATCCACGGGACCGGGCCGGTCGTGCTCGGGTCGGGCACGCCGGGGCCGTTCTCCGGGCCGGTGCTCTCCGCCGAGTCGGTGGCCGCGGCGCTGCGGGCCGCCGCCCGCGACGACGACGTGGCGGCGGCGGTCTTCCGGGTGAACAGCCCCGGTGGCTCCTACGTCGCGTCCGACCTGGTTCGCCGGGAGGCCGAGCGGTTCCGGGCGAGCGGCCGCCCCCTCATCGTGTCGATGGGGGATGTGGCGGCCTCCGGCGGGTACTTCGTCGCGCTGGCCGCGGACGCGATCGTCGCGAACCCCGGCACGCTCACCGGGTCCATCGGCGTGTTCGCCGGCAAGCAGGTGGTGCGGGAACTGCTGGACAAGCTCGGGGTCGGGTTCGGGGCGGTCGCCGAGGGCGAGCACGCGCTGATGATGTCGCCGCGGCGCCCGTTCACCGTCGGCGAGCGGGAGAAGCTGGAGGAGTTCCTCGACCGCGTGTACGCCGACTTCGTCGACAAGGTCGCCACGTCCCGTCGGTTGACCCGCGACCAGGTCCACGAGCTGGCTCGCGGCCGGGTCTGGACCGGCGCTGACGCCCACCGGCACGGCCTGGTCGACGAGCTCGGCGGCCTCGCCGACGCGATCCGGCTGGCCTGGTCGCGCGCCAGCCTGCCGGCCGAGCGGGCGCCGCGGGTGCGCCTCGCGCCGAAGCCGTCCGTGCTGGAGCGCGTCCGCACCCCGAAGTCCAGCGAGGATCGCGGCGCGGCGGCCGCTACCGGCGCGCCCTGGCCGCCCGCCGGCCTCGGCGCCCTGGCCGTCCAGGCCCTGCCCGGGGCGCTGCGGATGGTCGGTGGCCTGCTCGGGCCGCGCGCCGGCGCCGCGGGTTCCGGGGTCCTCGGGGGCGCCGCGGGGCTCGTGGGCTCCGGCGTGCTCGGGGGCGAGGGCCTCGCCTCGGGTCTGGCGGGGGCCGGCGGGTTCGTCCCGGGCTGGGGTGCGTGGGCGCCGCTGGCAGCCCACCTCGGCCTGCACGTGGGCGGACCGCTGATGATGCCCCCGCTGGGCCGCATCGGCTGATTCCTGATCACGCTTCGCGCGCCGGCCCGCGCGTCGCCCGCATCGCCCGAGGGGGCCAGTGGGGACGGGGATCGTGGCCGGTGCGGCTGTGGGATCCGCGACACGGCGGCGACCGGGCGCCCTGGAGGTCGGCCGCCGCCGACCGGGTGAATGCCGGTCGGCGGCGCGGTGCACCTCGCGCCCGCGGCGCGCCGCGTGGGGATCGGCGCCGCGCCGGCACGGGGGCGACGGTAGTCTCGCAGCGACCGGTTCGTCCGGACGGCACCGCTCGTCCCGCGGTCTGGCTTCGCCGGGCCCGGGTGCTCCCGGGCACCGGTCCGTGACGGTCCGTTCCTACCATGGTGCCGTCGCGTACCAGCCGTCACATTCGGAGGTCGAAGCCGTGCCGTCCATCGAGGCTGTCGGAGCCCGCGAGATCCTTGACTCGCGCGGCAACCCCACCGTCGAGGTCGAAGTCGTCCTGGATGACGGCACGCTGCGCCGCGCAGCGGTGCCCAGCGGCGCCAGCACCGGGGCGTTCGAGGCCGTCGAACTGCGCGACGGGGAGGACCGCTACGGCGGCAAGGGCGTGCGCAAGGCGGTGGCCGCCGTCATCGAGCGCATCGGGCCCGCGATCGCCGAGCTCGAGGCCACCGAGCAGCGCCTGCTCGACCAGACCCTCATCGACCTCGACGGCACGCCGGACAAGTCGGCGCTCGGCGCCAACGCGCTGCTCGGCGTGAGCCTCGCGGTCGCGAAGGCGGCGGCCGCGGCCAGCGGCCTGCCGCTGTTCCGCTACCTCGGCGGTCCGAGCGCGCACATCCTGCCGGTGCCGATGATGAACATCCTCAACGGTGGCGCCCACGCGGACACCAACGTCGACATCCAGGAGTTCATGATCGCGCCGATCGGCGCGAGCACCTTCTCCGAGTCGGTGCGCTGGGGCGCCGAGGTCTACCACGCGCTCAAGAGCGTGCTCAAGGCCCGCGGCCTGGCCACCGGCGTCGGCGACGAGGGTGGCTTCGCCCCGAGCCTGCCCGCCAACCGCGAGGCCCTCGACCTCATCGCGGAGGCCGTCGACAAGGTCGGTCTGCGTCTCGGCTCGGACATCGCGCTGGCCCTCGACGTCGCGTCCACCGAGTTCTTCTCCGACGGCACCTACACGTTCGAGGGCAGCACCCGCACCGCCGAGCAGCTCAGCGACTACTACGCCGAGCTCGTCGACGCCTACCCGATCGTGTCCATCGAGGACCCGCTCGCCGAGGACGACTGGTCCGGCTGGGTGGCGTTGACCGAACGGATCGGCGGCAAGGTGCAGCTCGTCGGCGACGACCTGTTCGTCACCAACCCGGAGCGCCTGGCCCGCGGCATCGCCTCGAAGGCCGCCAACGCGCTGCTGGTCAAGGTCAACCAGATCGGCACGCTCACCGAGACGCTGGACGCCGTGAACCTCGCCCACCGCAGCGGCTACCGGGCGATGATGTCGCACCGCTCCGGCGAGACCGAGGACACCACGATCGCCGACCTCGCCGTCGCCGTCGACTGCGGTCAGATCAAGACCGGCGCCCCGGCCCGCAGCGAGCGGGTGGCGAAGTACAACCAGCTGCTGCGCATCGAGGAGGAGCTCGACGACGCGGCCCGCTACGCCGGCGCCGGCGCGTTCCCGCGGCACGGCCAGTCCGGCGGCTGAGTGCCGTGCCGGCACCGCGCGTCGCGCTGACCACGAGGGCGACTCTGCTCGCCGTCGTGATCTGCGTGCTCGTCCTGACCCTGGCGTACCCGCTGCGGCTGTACCTGCGCCAGCAGAGCAAGCTCTCGCAGCTCGCCAAGGCGAACGCGCAGACCCAGACGCAGGTCGACAGGCTGCGCTCCATGGTGCAGCGCTACGACGACCAGCCCTGGCGCGACGACGAGGCGCGCCGCCGGCTGCACTACATCAAGCCCGGTGAGCGGGCTTTCCTGATGCCCGCCCCGCCCACCCCCGCGCCGCGCGACGGCGAGGCCGGGGGTGGGGCGGCCGGCGGCTCGGTCTGGTACGGCCGGCTGTGGTCGGAGATCGCCCGGCCCTAGCGCCGGGTGCGGGGCGACAGGCGGCAGGACGGCGGCCGGCGAGCGGTCGGCCAGAGGACCAGATGGCCAGCGAGCCAGCGAGAGGGCGGGAGGCGGCGTGACGTCGACGGCGGTGACGGCGCAGGAGGCCGAGGTCGTCCACCGGCAGCTCGGGCGGGAACCCCGCGGGCTGCTGGGTGTCGCGCACCGCTGCGCCTGTGGCCTGCCGGACGTGGTGGAGACCGCCCCGCGCCTGCCGGACGGCTCGCCGTTCCCCACCCTGTACTACCTGACCTGTCCCAGGGCCGCGGCGGCGGTGTCCCGCCTGGAGGGCGCCGGGGTGATGCGCGAGATGACCGCGCGCCTCGCCGACGATCCGGAGCTCGCGGCCGCCTACGCGCGGGCGCATCAGGACTACCTGGCGCGTCGCGACGCGTACGAGCCGCTGGTCGGCCATCCGAGCGCCGGGGGCATGCCGGAGCGGGTGAAGTGCCTGCACGTGCTGGTCGCCCACAGCCTCGCCGCCGGCCCCGGGGTGAACCCGTTCGGCGACGAGGCGCTCGCCGCGCTCGAGGACTGGGGCCGGGGCGGCCCCTGCGTATCCGTGGCGCCGGTGATCCTCGCGGCGCCGGACGACAGCAGGGAGGGATCGCGATGACCCGGGTGGCGGCGATCGACTGTGGAACCAACTCGATCCGCCTGCTGGTGGCGGACGTCGACGGCACCGGACTGCGCGAGCTGACCCGCCGGATGGAGATCGTCCGGCTGGGCGCCGGCGTCGACCGGACCGGGGAGCTCGCTCCGCAGGCGCTTGCCCGCACCCTCGCGGCGCTGCGAGACTACGCAGGCGAGATCGAGCGGCTGGGCGCGGCCCGGGTGCGGATGGTCGCCACGAGCGCGACCCGCGACGCCCGCAACCGCGACGAGCTCGTCACCGGTGTCCGCGCGATCCTCGGCGTCGACCCCGAGGTGATCACCGGGGATGAGGAGGCCGCGCTGTCGTTCGGCGGGGCCATCGGCGAGCTGGACGTCGCCACCCCGGTGCTGCTCGCCGACATCGGCGGCGGCTCGACCGAGCTGGTCCTCGGGGACGCCGCCGGAGTGCGCGCCGCCCGGTCGGTCAACGTCGGCTGCGTACGGCTCGCGGAACGGCACCTGCACGACGATCCCCCCACGCCCGCCCAGGCCGCGGCGATCGTCGCCGACGCCCGGGCCGCGTTCGACCTGGCCGCCGCCACGGTGCCGCTGGGCGAGGCGGCCACCCTGGTCGGCGTCGCCGGCACCGTGACCACCGTCGCCGCGCTCGCCGCCGGCCTGCCGGAGTACGACGCCGAGCGCATCCACCTGTCGGTGACAAGCGCCGAGCAGGTCGCCGAGGTCACCGCGCGGCTGCTCGCGATGACCCACGACGAGCGGGCGGCGCTGCCGGTCATGCACCCGGGCCGGGTGGACGTCATCGCCGCCGGGGCACTGGTGCTGCGGACCCTGATGGAGTGCTCCGGCGCCGCGGCCGTCGTCGCCAGCGAGCGCGACATCCTCGACGGCATCGCACTGGCCCTCGCCGCCGCCCCGCCGCCGCCGGCCTCCCCGGCCGAGCCCGGGCCGTCCGTGGCCTTCCCGGCGGGATGACGGCGACCGGCGGGTCGGGCGTCGACCTGCCGGGCCGCGGACCGGTGCCGCCCGGCAGCGGCTGGCCAGGTGACCTCGCCGACAGGCGCACCCCGGTCGCCGGGACCGCCGACGAGGTGCGAGCACTGGCCGTGGGTTCCCCCGACACCGCCTCCCTCGACGCGCGGACGTCGGTCTGCCGGGCCTGCCCGCGGCTGGTCGCCTGGCGGGAGGAGATCGCCGTGGTCCGCCGCGCCGCCTTCGCCGACCAGCCCTACTGGGGGCGTCCGGTGTCCTCCTTCGGGCCGGCGGACGCGCGGATCCTGGTCCTCGGCCTGGCCCCGGCGGCCCACGGCGGCAACCGCACCGGTCGCATCTTCACCGGGGACCGCAGTGGGGACTGGCTGTTCGCCTCGCTGCACCGGGTCGGCCTGGCGGCGCTGCCCACGTCGGTCGACGCGGGGGACGGCCAGCGGCTGCGAGCCACCCGGATCGTCGCCGCCGTGCACTGCGCCCCGCCGGCGAACAAACCCACCACGGTGGAGCGGGACACCTGCCAGCCGTGGCTGGTGCGCGACCTGGAGCTCGCCCGGCCGACCCTGCGTGCGATCGTCGCCCTCGGCGGGTTCGCCTGGGCGGCGCTGTGGCCGGCGCTGGCGCGGGCGGGCTACCCCGTCCCGCCGCGACGGGTGCCCTTCGGCCATCAGGTGGGGGTCGACCTTCCCGGCACCGGGGTGCGGGTGGCCGGTTGCTATCACCCGAGTCAGCAGAACACCTTCACCGGACGGGTGACCGAGGTGATGCTCGACACGGTTTTCCGGTCCGCCTCGGTCCATGCCGAAGTGACGCCGGCCACCGACTAAGTCCGCCGCGTTGTGGCCGTCGACACGGCAGGTGGGCCGCGGCACTCATCCGATGGTCATGGGACGGACCGTTGGTGGTCCGTATTGGTGTCCTGCGTCACGGAAAAGCGGGGCCGATCGTCGCCTGCCGAGGTGTAAGACGGCCCTCGCGGGTACCGTTTTCGCATGGGCTATGGGCGCGCACCGCACATCCTCGTGGTCGGCGGCGGATACGTCGGCATGTACACGGCCCTGCGGCTTCAGCGGAAGCTGCGTGCGGGCGAGGCGTCCATCACAGTTGTCGAGCCCAACTCCTACATGACCTATCAGCCGTTCCTGCCGGAGGCCGCGGCCGGCAACCTGGAGCCACGGCACGTGGTGGTTCCGTTGCGAAAGGTGCTCAAGGGCTGTCGGGTGGTGAGCGGCTCCGTGCTTTCGGTGTCGCATACGGAACGCACCGCTGTGGTGGCCCCACCGCTCGGCGAGCGGTTTGAGATCAAATACGACATTTTGGTGATGTGCCCGGGTTCGGTGGCCCGGACGCTGCCGATACCCGGGCTCGCCGAGCAGGGCATCGGATTCAAGAGTGCCGCCGAGGCCATCTATCTGCGCAACCAGGTCATCAGCCGGCTGGACGCGGCGGCCTCGGCCGTCGATCCCGAGGTGCGCCGGCGCGCGCTCACCTTTCTTTTCATCGGTGGCGGATATGCCGGTATCGAGGCGCTCGCGGAACTCGAGGACATGGCCCGGGACGCCTGCGGCTTTTATCCCGACCTTCGCGCCACGGATATGCGGTGGGTCCTGGTGGAGGCGACCAGGCGAATACTTCCCGAGGTTTCACCCGCAATGGGTCTTTATACGGTGAAGCAGCTGGAACACCGCGGAATAGAGGTAAAGCTCGACACCAGGGTGGAAAGCCTCGTCGACGGCCGGGTTGTTCTGGACAGCGGTGAACAGTTCGACGCCGGAACCGTGGTGTGGACCGCCGGGGTCAAGGCGAACCCGGTGCTCACGCGTACCGACCTGCCCCTGGACGACCGCGGCCGGCTGCGGGCGACCGCCTTCCTGCAGGTCGACGGCGTCGCCGACGCCTGGACCGCCGGCGACTGCGCGGCCGTGCCCGACCTGACCAAGGGCGAGGGGGTCACCACCGGCCCGTCCGCCCAGCACGCCGTGCGCCAGGCCGGCCGGCTGGCCGACAACATCCTCGCCGAGCTGCGCCACCAGCCCATCCATCCCTACGAGCACAGCTACGCCGGCAGCGTCGCCTCCCTGGGCCTGCACAAGGGCGTCGCCGAGGTGTACGGGGTGCGGCTGCGTGGCTGGCCGGCCTGGCTGATGCACCGGACGTACCACCTGAGCAGGGTTCCCACGCTCAACCGCAAGGCCCGCGTGGTCGCGGACTGGACGCTGTCGCTGTTCTTCCGCCGTGAGATCGTCTCACTGGGCTCGTTCGCCGACCCGCGGGCGGAGTTCCGCCGGGCCGCCACCCCGACCTCCAGCGGCGCCGCCAGCGGCCCGGACGGTCACGGTGGCGACGGCCACGGTGGCGACGACGCCGCCGCCGGCCGGGCCATGCCCGCCGGGGAGCGCGACAGCGGCGACGGCGCGGGCGCGCGGCCTGGGCTGTCCGCCCCCGGCGCGGCCGGGGAGAGTGCCCGGACCACGTCGCACGGGGGATGACGATCACCCGCGCCGCCCGCCGCGGCGCGGGTCGCGGACCGGGGGATGAATCCGCGTGGCCGGGCGCGGTCATCGGCTCGGCGCGTTTAACACCACCTTGGTGGCGCCGGTATTCACCGCCGCGGCCCGGTCCCGGCTAAGCGTGTCCCGAGCCCGGACTATTGACCGTCCGGGCCGTCTCGTGATCGGAGAGGATAGCCGATTCGCGGCATCCTCGTCACGATGAGTCACGCTTTCGCCGGGACCGCGATCTCCGGACCACTTTTTCCGCGATGTGTTATTCCCAGAACCTACGTAGCATGGTAGAAACAGCTTCGATGTAGACGAGCCGGTGTATCCCAACTGGTAGAGGAGGCTGTCCTAAAAACAGCTCGAGTGTCGGTTCGACTCCGACCACCGGCACAATCCATTGTTGATCGCCCGCGTCGTTCGTGAACGGCGCGGGCGGTTGGCATGCGGCACGTTCCCGGCCCGGCGTCGTCCGGGCCCTGCGCCGCCACCGTGCCCGGGAACCCGTCGGCGGGTGGAATCGTTGCGTGAGTGTTCGTCTGCACCAGCTGTTGACCGTGGGCGCCGCCCCGGCGGCGACCGAGAGGAGCCGGCTCGATGGCCGACCTTCGTTCCTCGAACCCCGTGCTGCGCCGCGGGGGGTTCACCTCGCCGCCCACCCCCAGCCCCGAGGACCTCGCGAGCCACTACCGGCAGCCGACCTCGCTGACCGTCGACGACGTCGTCGTCCACACCCTGGGGCTGTTCGCCGTCCTCGGCGTGGGCGCCGCCGGTGGGTGGCTGGTCGGTCACCAGGCGCCGGGCATCGCGCTCGGCGCCGGGCTCGTCGCCCTGCTCCTGAGCCTCGTGATCTCGATGCGGGGGCTGCTGCGGCCGCCGCTCATCGTCGCCTTCGCCCTGATCGAGGGCGTCGCCGTCGGCGCGATCTCCCGGTTCTACGAGGACTCGTTCGCCGGCATCGTCCCGCAGGCCCTGCTCGGCACCGGGCTGATCTTCGTCGCGATGCTGCTGGCCTACCGCAGCCGCCGGCTGCGGGCCACCCCGCGGATGGCGCGCATCGTCACCGGCGTCCTGTTCGGCGTGATCCTTCTCAGCCTGACCGACCTGGTGATCCGAGCCGTCAGCGGCAGCCACCTGCCCGTGATCAACGACGCCTCCCCGCTGGGCATCCTGTTCAGCGTGGTGGTGCTCGGCGTCGCCAGCCTGCAGTTCATCCTCGACTTCGACTACATCGAGCGGGCGATCAACTCGGGGGCACCTCGCTCGGAGGCCTGGCGGGCCGCCTTCGGCCTGATCGTCGGCTTCGTCTGGGTCTACCTGGAGACGCTGCGGCTGCTGTCCAAACTCCGCCAGTAGCGCTCAGCCGGAGCGGTCCGGCCCGGCGGCGGTGGGCGTGATCCGCACGATGCAGCGATGGTCGCGCACCATCGCCGCCCGGTAGTCGTCCCAGTCGGGGTGCTCGCCGGAGATGCCGCGGTAGTAGGAGACGAGCAGCTCCATCGCCTCCGGCAGGCGCACGATCTGCGCCGAACCGGTGATCTGCACCCACGGGCCGTAGAACTCGTCCGGCAGCACGCACAGCCGCACAGTCGGCTCCCGCTGGATGTGGCCGACCTTGTACGCGGTGAGCCGGGTGCTGACGAGGAGCCGCCCACCGTCGTCCACCCCGACCGTCACCGGCGACATCTGGGGCGAACCGTCCCGCCGGGTGGTGCACAGCACTGCCCGATGATGGTCACGGACGAACTCCGTGGCAGCGTTGATGTTCACGGTCGACATTGTCTCGCGGCCTGCCCGCGGCACGCGAGGCGTCGTTCGGGCGCCGCCCGGCCGCGCGCAGCGGCATCGGCCCGGCGCCCGAACCTCCCGGATGGTGAGCCGGACTCAGGCGCGGATCGCCCGTCGCCGCAGGTCCGACTCGTGGACGAGCGCGGCCGCGTAGCTGTGCGGCAGGTTGTGCTCCGCCCGCAGCCAGTTCACGCGTTCGGCGAAGCGCAGCAGGCCTGGTCCCTCCGCCAGCCTGCTGAGCCAGGTACTCACCTCGTAGCCGGTGACCTTGGGGATCCGCTCGATGAGGAACTGGTGGGTCTGCGGGGAACGGTGCAGTGACATGCGCGCCTCCAGACGTGAAACCCGACGTCAACAGCTCATGTCGTAAGCGTGCCCCATACCACACGGGAGGGCAAGGGCCCCCATGGGCATCGTGGGGTATCCTTCCCGGATGTCCGATGAGGTCGGAGACCTCAGCCGGGAGGTGGGGCTGCTCATCCGGCGGATCCGAGGCTGGGCCGGTTCCTCCTGGGACGTGCCGCTGGAGTCCGGGCTGAGCCGCGCGGAACGCACGGCCCGACTGCTCGACGAGCTGGCCGTCCTCGGGGAACGGATCGGCACCGGTGCCCCCGCCGGCGTCCGCCCCCCGCGCCTGGCCCCCCACGCGCTGCCCGACCAGCTCGCCGTCCTCGCCGAGGACCTGCTCACCGCGATCACCGCCGCCCTCGCCGCCACCTCCCCCAACACCGCCGGGCGCCCCGGCGCTATCCCGCCCCCCGGCGCTGCCCCGCCCCCCGCTGCTGCCGGGCCTCCCGGCGGCGGAGACGTGCTCACCGACGCGTATATCGCGGTCACGCGCGCCCGGGCCGACCTCGACGGCGCGGGCTTCGGCTTCCGGGTCCGGTAGGCGGCGTTCTGCCGCTGTCGCGCCGCTCAGCCCGGCCGTCCGAGCCCCGCCTGGCCGGCCGGTGTCTGGTCGGCCGGTGTCTGGCCGGGGAGCGTGGCCACGATGTGGCCGGCGGCGATGCGGGCGCCGTCGCGGGTGAGGTGCACGCCGTCGCGGGAGCGGGCGAGCGCCGTGGTGCCGCTGGCGTCCGGGAGGTAGTCGCTGTAGGCGCCGCCGCGGGACAGCCAGGGGACGAGGTCGAGGTAGCGGGCGCCGCCGACCCCCGCCGCGGCGGCTGCGGTCGCGGTGTTCAGCTGGCGGAAGTACCCGTCCAGCCGGGTGGAGCGGGCCGGCGGCAGGCTGAGCCAGACCAGCCGCCGCGCGCCGCCGCCCGTCCAGATCCGCATGATGACGTCGGCGCGGCGCCGGTACTCGGCCGCCCACGCGTCCGACCCGGCGGCCAGCACCGTGCCGTCCGGCAGCGTCATGCCCTGACCGTCGTTGCCGCCCATCGCGACGATGACCACCTCGGGACGCAGCTCGGCCACCTGGGCGCGGGCCCGCGCCGCCCAGTCGAAGAAGTCGGGGCGCACGAGTCCCGTGCCGTAGTGCGTCTCGGTCGACACCCGCAGGGTCGCCGGCGCCGCGTTCGTGACCGCGGGTCCGAGCGTCTCGGTCAGCGAGTCCCCCGTGACCAGCACCCGCAGCGGGTCGGCGGCGCTCGGTCGCCGCAGGGGCTCGAGCGGCGGCGGCCCCGGTGCCACGAGCCCCGGTGATGTCCGGTCCCGGTCGCCCGCCGTCACCAGTTCGGACGTCGTCGCGGACGGTGCGGCGCCGCCGTGGCCGAAGGCTGACGCCAGCCAGCGGTCCGGACCGTCCAGTCCCAGCGGGCGGCTGACACGGTCCAGGCCGTGTCCCGCGCCGAGCACGAGGGAACGGGTGAGGCCCGGCGGCATGCCCTCGCCGGCGTGCACCATCGCCGGGGCGCGCAGCACCGCGAGCAGTCCCAGCACCGTGACCACCACCAGGACGGCCCGGCGTGCGGGCACCGTGTCGTCGTCGGGTCTGGTCATATGTCACCTCACGCGGCGTCGGGGCCCGGGACGGGAGTCACGGGAGTCAGAAGCGGAAGTAGATGAACGGGGCGACCTCGTGCTGGCCCACCGCGGCGTAGAGAACCATCACGGCGCAGGTCAGCAGGGCGATCTGCGCGGGGGGGCGCAGTCGGGCGAAGTGTGCCTGCCCGGCCGCCCACCAGGCCCGCGGGACGGCCGCGGTCGCGAGGCCCGCCACGATCGCGAGCACGACCGCCGGGGTCACCAGCGGCGCTGGTCCCGGGGCGCTGACCAGCCGGGCGAACACCGCGCCGGCCGTCGCCAGGTCCGGCGCCCGGAACAGCACCCAGGTCGCGCAGACGAAGTGGAACACCGCCAGGCGCGCCACCCACTGCCGCGCCAGTACTCGCCGTGCCACGGCGGGGGTGGCGGCGGGGGTGGCCGGCTCGGTGGTGACCACTGGCCTGGCCGTGGTGAGCAGCGACCCGCCGTCACCGCCGTCCACACGCTGCCGCGGCAGCGCCGGCCCGTGCCCGTCAGCCCCCGGGTCCGTCGCCGTGGTCGTCCCCGCCGAGACCGCGGGCACCGCCGGCCCGGGTCCGCCGGGGCGGTGGGGGCGCCAGCGGCGTTCGAGGGCCAGCGCCGTCCCGTGCAGCGCCCCCCACAGGACGAAGGTCCACGACGCGCCGTGCCACAGCCCGCCGAGGGTCATCGTCACCAGCAGGTTGACGCAGGTGCGGCGCGGGCCGCGGCGGTTGCCGCCGAGCGGCAGGTAGACGTGGTCGCGCAACCAGCGGGACAGGGTCATGTGCCAGCGTCGCCAGAACTCCCGCAGGCTGCTCGAGGCGTAGGGGCGGTCGAAGTTGTCCGGGAAGCGGAAGCCGAGCAGCAGGGCGATGCCGATCGCCATGTCGGAGTAGGCAGAGAAGTCGCAGTAGATCTGCACCGCGTAGCCGTAGACGGCGGTGAGCACCTCGGCCGACGAGTGCTGTCCGGGTGCGTCGAAGACCGGGTCGACGAGCCGGGCGGCGAGGACGTCGGCGAGGACGACCTTCTTCGCGAGGCCCCCGACGATCAGGAAGGCGGCGCGGGCCAGCGGTACCCGGCGCGGGTCGCGCGGGGAGGTCAGCTGCGGGAGGAACTCGCTGGCCCGCACGATGGGCCCGGCGACCAGGTGCGGGAAGAACGCCTCGTAGACGGCGAAGTCGAGCAGCGGCGCCGGCGCGGAGTTCCCGCGGTGCACGTCGACGACGTAGCTGATCGCCTGGAAGGTGAAGAACGAGATCCCCACCGGCAGCGCGACCTGCACCAGCGGCAGCGGCGCGGGCAGGCCCACGTCGGCCAGGGCGCGGTCGACCGACAGGGCGAAGAAGCCGTAGTACTTGAACCAGCCGAGCAGGCCGAGGTCGCAGGCGACCGCGGCGAGCAGGACGCGCCGGTCCCGCAGACGGTGGGCCGCGTGGGCGGCGGCCTGGTTGAGCAGCGTCGAGGCGACGAGGAGCAGGACGAACCGGGCGTCCGCGAAGCCGTAGAAGAAGTACGACGCGGCCAGGATGAACGGCTTCCACAGCCGCGGTCGTGGCATGAGCAGCCAGGACGCCGTCATGACGACGGCCAGGAAGGCCGCGAACTCGATCGTCGGAAAGATCACCTGTGCCTGCCCTTGGCGGCGTGTGCCACATCCACGATCGCTACTTTAAGGAGTTGTGACGATACATAAAGTAGCGATGAGGTTGAGTCGGGAAGGCGTGCGCCTGAGCCACCGGATCGCTACCGTCCGGCCATGAGCATCGTTACGGTCAATGGCCTGGAACTGGCCTACGAGGTCCACGGCGGCGAGGGCCCGCCGCTGCTGCTGGTCGGGGGACTCGGGCAGCAGCTCGCCGGCTGGCATCCCGACCTGCTCGCGGCCCTGGTCCGCCGCGGCTTCCAGGTGGTCGTCTTCGACAACCGTGACGTCGGCCTGTCCACCCACCTCGACCATCTGGGCCGGCCGGACCTCGGCGAGATCCTCGCCGGCCGGTTCGATCTCGCCCCCTACGGCCTCACCGATCTGGCCGCCGACGCACTCGGCCTGCTCGACGCGCTCGGCATCGACTCGGCGCACGTGCTGGGGATGTCGATGGGCGGCATGATCGCCCAGGTGGCGGCCCTGCGCGCGCCGGAGCGGGTACGTAGCCTCACATCCGTGATGTCGCATCCCGGCGACCATCGCGTGCAGCCCACGCCGGAGGCGATCGGGCTCTTCCTGCGCCCGGCGCCGCCCGACCTGGAGTCCGCCGTGCTCGCCGCCATCGAGGCGCAGCGGGTGCTCGGTTCGCCCGAGTTCACCCCGGACGACATCTGGCTGCGCCAGCGCACCGAGCTGTACTGGCAGCGGCGCACCAGTCCGGACGGCACGCTGCGCCAGCTGGCGGCGCTGCTCGTCGCTCCGGACCGCACCGCGGACCTCGCCCGGCTGGCCACGCCCACCCTCGTCGTCCACGGTGGTTCCGACCCGCTGGTCCCGGTCATCGGCGGTCGGCTGACCGCGGCCGCGATCCCGTCCGCCGAGCTGCTGGAGATCGACGGGATGGGCCACGAGCTGCCGCGGCCGGTGTGGGAGCGGGTGCTGGACAAGATCGAGGACGTGGTCGATCGCGGCGAGGTCCCGCGTCGGCTCAGCCGCCCGGCTTGACCACCATCAGCGCCACGATCACCAGCCAGCAGCCGGTGCTCACCAGCGCGCCGCCGGCGATCGGGACGAGCCGGCCCCGGCCGTCCCCGCCGGCGCCGATGTCGGTGGCCGCGCGCGACAGCCCCGGCGCGACGACGCCCAGGCAGGCCGCGCACCCCACCGCCCACAGGACGAGGGAGGCGGCGAGCCAGGTGTCCCCGAGTGAGCGGACGCTGCCGAACGAGCCCTCGTGCACCATCGCGACACCCGTCAGCGTGATCAGCAGGGAGGCCGCCGCGAAGCCGCGCACGAGCCGGGTGGCGACCCGCAGCGCGGGCAGCGAGCCCGCCCCCGCCCGCAGCAACGAGGGCACAGCCGCGCAGGTCAGGGTGAGCGGTCCGACGACGAGGATGGCAAGCACGATGTGCAGGGTCAGGAGGAGTCCGAAGGCACCCGGATGCGGCATGGGCCGACGGTACCGATCCGTGGACATTCGCCACGCACCGGCCGAGCCTGGGCGGGTGTCCCCGCGGCGAGCGCTCAGAGCTGGGCGGACTGGTAGTAGAGCAGCCTGACCGCGGCGCCGAAGTGCGTCCCGTACAGCCGGTCGCCGGAGCCGGCGTAGGCGTAGCTGACGACGCCGTCGATCCAGCCGTGCCCCGCCCCCAGCCGGCCGAGGCCGGTGATGAACGGGCCGCCGCTCGCCCCCGCGGTCATCCGGCAGGTCACCCCGATCGACGGGCCGCCGTAGGTGTCCGCGGACCCGGGGCCGGCGCAGTAGATAAGGTGGCTGCCGTCGTAGGGCGCCAGGCGCGGATAGCCGAAGCTGAACTGCGGGTAGGTGATCGGCAGGCCGAACGCGATGCCCTGGGCGCCGACGACGTCCTGCAGATGGCGGCCGTGCTGGAGGTTGAACAGCGCGAACCCGGCGTCGTCGTCGAAGTTGGAGCCCTGCGCCCAGGCCGACGTGATCGTCAGGCGGCGGGCCGTCCAGATGCCGTAGGGCAGTGTGCCGTCCGAGTAGCCGGGCACGAAGGCGACGTTCTGCCCGAACCGTGACCCGGCGCCGCCGTGCAGGCAGTGCCCGGCGGTCACCACGAGATCCCGGCCCGCGCTGGTCACGACGCTGGCGGAGCACGCGAAGTCGGCGCCGTCGATCGTGGTGAACAGCCGGCCGGTGGTCGCGGTGACGAGCCCGCCCCGCGTGTACGGCGTGCCGTCGCTGGGCGGTGGCGGGGTGGTGGTCGACGCCGAGCCCGGATCGTCGGCGAACCGGGTGGCGGGTGGCCGCGCGGGGGCCGGGGCGCCGAGCCGGGCGGCGGAGTGGGCGCCGAACGCGCGGTCCCGCCGCTGCGCCGTCCAGTACTGGGCGACCTGCTGCTGCTCGGCCGCGGAGATCGCTCCCGGGGCCGACAACGGTGCCGACAGCGGGGCGGGGTGCCCACGGGTGACGGCGCTCGCCGCCGGATCGAGGACCTCCGCCGCCGCGTCGGTGCCGGCCCCGGCGGCGGATACCGCCAGGCCGGCAGCAGGCACCGGGCCGGCGCCCGACGCCTGTACGGGGTTCGCCGGCAGGGCGGCCGGAGCCAGGGCGACGCCCGCGGTCAGCAGGACCGCGGCGACCAGCCGTGCGCGCGCCGGAGGTCTCGGGCGGGGCCCCTGACCGCGTGGACCCCGTCGATGTCTCGCTCCGGCATCTGCCCTCCGTGACACCACGATCGCGCACGGTAGCAGACTTTGTGATCGCCGCCAGCGGGACGCGGCCGGCGCCCGCCACGTTCCGCCGGCTCACCTGGCGGGGGTGAGCCGCGGCCGCGGCGGTGTGCTCATCGGTCGCGGTCGGAATGCTCGGCGAGGGCACGGTGGGCCTGCTCCCAGGTGGGAGTGCCGCCGCCGGCGGGGGTGTGCCAGAAGGTGAAAGCCGACGTCGCCATGGCGGGTCGCAGGGAGCGCATGGCCTCCTGGTGGACCGGGTCGCGGACGAAGGCGTCCAGCGCGGCCCGGTCGCGCCACGACGACAGGGTGAGGTACTCGTTGCGCAGCGGACGGGCGACCAGGGAGACGCCGACGGCGCCCGGGGAGGCGAGCAACGCGCGGCGAACGGCCGTCGCCGCCCGCAGCATCCGGAACGTGTGCCGCCGCGAGGTGAGGGTGAAACGCGACGCCATCACCTCGGCGCCGGCCGAGGGGCCGCTGCCGCCGTCGGCGTCGGCGTCGCCGTCGGCGGCGGTCGCGGGGGTCCAGGGGAGTGTGGGCATGGCGGCCGCCTTCCGATCATCTGTTTCGTACCGTTCGGCTGTGGCCCAGGATAGTCTGATTAGGACGGTGCTAGTCAAGCCGTATGATTGAGACTGTGGAGGAGATCGTGCTTACACCCGTCTCGTACCTGGTGTTGGGGGAGGTGGCCCGGCGCGGCAGCGCCACCCCGTACGACCTCAAGGTCTCGGTCGCGGGTTCGGTGGGGAACTACTGGTCGTTCCCGCACGCGCAGCTCTACAAGGAGCCGCCGCGGCTGGCGGAGGCCGGGTTGCTGGCCGAGGAACGGGAGGAGGGCGGGCGGCGCCGGCGGATCTTCCGGATCACCGAGGCCGGGTGGCGCAGCCTGCGAGAGTGGCTCGCGGCGGGCGATGCGGGGCGCACCGAGCTGCGGGATCCGGGGCTGCTCAAGCTGGCGTTCAGCGACCTGGGCCGGCCCGGTGACGTCGCCCGGCTCGCGCGCGCGCAGGCCGCCGCGCACCGCGCCCAGCTGGAGGTGTACCGCGAGCTGGCAGCGCTGCCGGCGGACGCGATGGTCTGGTCGCTGCGGCGGACGCTGGAGCTGGGCCTCGGCTACGAGCGGCTGGTGGCCGAGTTCTGGGAGCGCCTCGCCGCGGACCCCGCCCTGCGCGGCGAGCGCGGCTCGGCGCAGGAGCCCACCTGATTCAGCGGGCGACCCGGCCGCGGCCGCGGGCGCGCAGGTAGTCGCGGATCACGTAGTTGCCGAGCGCCGACGGGTCGGGCGAGAGGACCCGCCCGCCGTTGCGGCGGGCCATCTCCTCGACGAACTGCACGAGCCTCGGCTCGTCGTCGAGCATGAACACGTTGATGGTCACCCCGCGCCGCGTCAGGCGGTCGACCTCGGCGAGGGTCAGCTCCAGCGTCTCCGGCATCGGCGGCCACGAGAACGACGGGGTGCCGTCGCGCAGCAGGTGTGCGGTGGGCTCACCGTCGGTGACCACCATCACGACCGGCTCAGCCTGCGGATAGCGCGACAGCAGGCGGCCGGCGATGAGCAGGGCGTGCTGCAGATTGGTGCCCTGGACCATCTCCGAGTCGAGGCCGGCGAGCTCGACGGGGCGCAGTTCGCGGGCGTAGTCGGAGAAACCGATGATGTGGATCTTGTCCTGGGGGAACGACGTGCTGACGAGGGTGTGCAGCGCCAGGGCCGTCGACTTCGCGATTCCCCAGGTCCCGCGCAGCGCCATCGAGTACGACAGGTCGACCAGCAGACAGACGGCGGCCGTGGTGCGCCGCTCGGTCTCGGCGACCTCGAAGTCGCCCACCTGCAGGCGAACGGGCCGGCCGGGGCCGGGCGGGCCGGCGCGCAGGACCGCGTTGCGGACGGTGCGGACCACGTCGAGCGGCTGGGTGTCGCCGAACTGCCAGGCCCGGGACGTGCCGAGCAGGTCACCGGCGGAACCGGCGTCGGTCATGCCGTGGTCGCCGCGGCCGTGGGCCGAGACCTGGCGGAAGATCCGGGCCAGCGCCGCCTGACCGATGCGGCGCACCGCCCGCGGGGTGAGTTCCAGCCGGCCGGCCTTGCGGGTGATGAAGCCCTGCCGCTCCAGTTCCCGCTCGACCTGCTGCAGACTGCGCAGGTCGTCGACGGCGGAGCGGCCCAGCGCCCGCGCGACGGCGTCCGGGTCGATGTCCTCCAGGGACGCGCCGGCGTAGTCCTGGCTGAGGGAGGAGGCCAGCTCGTCGAGCTCGGCGAGCTCCTCCAGCGCGCTGGTGGCGTCGCCGAGGCCCAGCGGGTCGTCGCCGGTGAGGCCCTCGGCCATCCGCCCGCCGCGGCCGCGCATCCGCCCGCCCCAGTTCAGATCGGGACGCGACGCCCGCAGCGCCTGGGCGAGACGGGACATCTCGGCGGCCAGGCCCAGGTCCTCCATCGCGGTGGACATCAGGTCGGCGAGCTCGGCGCGCTGCTGCGGGGTGAGGCCGGCGAGCAGCCGAGCGGCGGCGGCCGAGCGGCGGGCCAGCGTGTCGACCAGTTCCTCCAGCGACTGCGGCTGCTCGGGGAAGAAGTCGCCGTACTCCCGCATGAAATCGGCGAACGCGGCGTCGGTGTCGTCGCCACGCGCGTCCGCCTCCAGCAGGGAGTTCAGCGCGCCGACCATCTCGCGGATGCGGGCGAAGTCGGCCGGGGTGGCGCCTTCGAGCGCCTGCTTCATGCCCTTGAACTGGGCGTCGAGGACCTCCCGGCGCAGTAGCTCGGAGATCTTCTCGTAGGTCTCGCGGGCCTGTGGGGAACGCCAGTCGTACTCGGCCAGGGAACGCACGGCCCGGGCGGGATCCGCGGGCAGCGTGTCGAGCTCGTCCTCGCGCAGCCGGGCCTCGTCGGACGGGTCGGGGAACAGCGCCGCGCGTTCCTGGCCGACGGCGATGTCGAGCAGACGGCGGACCTCCTGCAGGGTGCCGTCCATCCGGCCGCGGGACCGGGCCTCCCGGCGGCGGCGCTCGATGGCGCGGCGCAGGTCGTCGAGCCCACGCCGGCCGGGCATGCCCCGTCGCAGCAGGGCCTCCAGGGCCTCGCGAGGAGTGCGCCCCTCGAGGATCTGGCGGGACATCTCGTCGAGGGCGCCGGCCGCGGTGAACGGCGAGGCGAGCGGATCGGGCCCGCCGTCCCAGGGGCCGTAGCGGAACGTACCGGAGTTCACCGGGTTGTCCTCCCAACGTTCGGGTCGTGCTCTGCGGCGCCGGTCGCGGCCGGCCGAGGGCGCCGGCGTGGCGCCGGCACCGGTTCAGGAGCCGCCGTAGACCGTGCGGCCGGGCAGCTCCTCCTTGGCGAGCCGGCGGTTGAGGTGCAGGCCCTCCATCGCCAGCTCCAGCGCGGCGGCGGCGAGGCCGGGTGACTCGGCGCCGTCGACGCCGAGCCGGTTCAGGATCGCCGCGAGCCCGGGTACCGGGCCGACCCGGCGCAGCAGCTCGGCGGCGGGCACGAGCTCACCCGTCTCGACCGGGCCGTCGGCGTCGAACCGTGCCTGCAGGCCGGCCAGGTCGGCGCCGGCGAGGTGGGCGCGGAAGGTCTCGGCGATCGCCCGGCGCAGCAGCAGGGCGAGCACCTCGTCCTCGCGGCCCTCCTCGAGCTGGTCGAACTCGACCTTGCCGCGCACCGCCGGGACGATCGAGGCGAGGTCGACGACGCGGGCGGTCGGCGTCTCCTCCCCGGTCAGCGCCGCGCGGCGGACGGCGGAGGCGGCCACGGTCTCGGCGGCGGCGACCGCGAGCCGGGCCGAGACGCCGGAGCGATGATCGACCTGCGGCGCGTCGCGCACCAGGCGGGTGAACCGGGCGACGATCTCCAACAGGTGGTCGGCCATCGCCGGGGCGCCGAGCGGTGAGTCCGCCCAGGAGATCACGGCCTCCTGGCGGATCAGCGCGAGCTCGTCGACGAGCGCGAGGGGATAGTGCGTGCGGACCTCGGCGCCGAAGCGGTCCTTGAGCGGGGTGATGATCCGGCCCCGGTTGGTGTAGTCCTCCGGGTTCGCCGACGCCACCAGCAGCAGGTCCAGTGGCAGGCGCAGCAGGTAGCCCCGGACCTGGATGTCCCGTTCCTCGAGGACGTTGAGCAGCGCGACCTGGATGCGCTCGGCGAGGTCGGGCAGCTCGTTGACGCTGAAGATGCCCCGGTTGGTCCGCGGCACGAGGCCGTAGTGGACCGTCTCCGGGTCGCCCAGCGTGCGGCCCTCGGCGACCTTGATCGGGTCGACGTCACCGATCAGGTCGCCGACGCTCGTGTCCGGGGTCGCGAGCTTCTCGCCGAAACGCTCGGAGCGGTGCCGCCAGACGACGGGCAGCTCGTCGCCGCGTTCGGCCGCGAGCGTCCGGCAGCGCCCGCAGACCGGGGCGTACGGATGGTCGTTGATCTCGCACCCGGCGACGGCGGGTGACCACTCGTCGAGCAGGCTCACCAGGGTGCGGATCAACCGGGTCTTGCCCTGCCCACGCTCGCCCAGGAACACGATGTCGTGCCCGGCCAGGATGGCCCGCTCGACCTGCGGCAGGACGGTCTCGTCGAAGCCGACGATGCCGGGGAAGCGCTTCGCGTCCCCCCGCATCAGGGCGACGAGGTTGTTCCGCAGCTCCGCGCGCACGGGGCGGTGTACATGCCCGCTGCGGCGCAGCTCACCCAGGGTGACGGAGGTCGGGGGGGTCGGTGGGATGGAATGACGGGGCGGTGCCGGCAGATCCTCCACGGGTTGACGGTACGTCGCCGTGGCGCGCGGCGCAGCCGAGTCGGTGCGCGTCCGCTGCGGGCGTAGCCGGCACCACCGTGTTACCCCGGACCCGTCATCGCCACCCCCGGACCGCGCGTCGCCGCCCGGCGGCGGACGCCGGCCGGCAGCGGCGAGGGACCGGACGCGTCAGCCGGAGTAGGGCGCGACCGAGACGATCTCGACCTTGGCGGAGCGGCCGTTCGGCAGCGTGTAGCTGACCGTGTCACCGGCCTTGTGCCCGGTCACGGCACCGCCGAGCGGGGACGCGGGCGAGAACACGTCGATCCTCGTGCTGTGGTCCTCGCGGGAGCCGATCAGGAACTTCTCGGTCTCGCGCTCGCCGGGGAAGCGCACCTCGACCACAGCGCCGGGGCCGGCCTCGCCGCTCGCGCTGGGTGCCTCGCCCACCTGGGCGTCCCGCAGCAGGTCCGTGAGCTGGCGGATGCGGGCCTCCTGCTTGCCCTGTTCCTCCTTGGCGGCGTGGTAGCCACCGTTCTCCTTCAGGTCGCCCTCCTCACGGGCAGCCTCGATCTTGCTGGCGATCTCCGTGCGCCAGGGGCCGGTGAGGTAGTCGAGCTCGGAGCGGAGCCGGTCGTATGCCTCCTGGGTGAGCCATGTCTGCTGCGTCACGCGGGTCACGCTCCTCGGTGAACATCAAAAGGGTCATCGTACCAACGAAAATCAAAGGTTCTGGGGCGCGGAAATGCCCGCGACCAGGCGTTTCCGCGGATCCGGGCGCGATCGCCCGCCCGCCGCCGGCCGCCGGAACACCCGCCACCGCCGGGTGGCGCGACGTTCCGCCGGAACCCGGGCCGGGCCGACCACGATGTCGGATGCACCGGCCAGCGACGTGACACCCGTCGCCGCATGCGCGGACGGTGTATTGTGCCACGGCGTTGGGTGACTTTTCCAGATCAAACGCTGGACGGAGCCGTCGGGTTCCGCACTGCTGGAGTACCACGACAGTCACCATCCGGCCAGCCGGCGGCGGGGAACGCCCCGGTCCGGGCCCGGACGGCAGCAGCCGGGGCGTCGGTGGCCTCGACCCGATCCGGGCGTCAGCGACAATGGTGGGCATGACTGCGGTCAACCAGCGGCAGGGCCTGCGCCTCATGGCCATCCACGCGCATCCCGACGACGAGTCGAGCAAGGGCGCGGCGACGATGGCGCGCTACGCCAACGAGGGCGTGGACGTGCTGGTCGTGACCTGTACGGGTGGAGAGGAGGGCAGCATCCTCAACCCCGCGATGGACACCCCCGGCGTCGCCGCCCGCATCGCGGAGGTCCGCCGGGAGGAGATGGACAACGCCCGGCGCATCCTCGGCGTCCGCCAGGAGTGGCTCGGCTTCGTCGACTCGGGGCTGCCCGAGGGGGACCCGCCGCCGCCGGTCCCGCCGGGGCGCTTCGCCACCACACCGCTGGCCGAGGCCGCACGCCCGCTGGTCCGCCTGATCCGCCAGTTCCGCCCCCAGGTCATCACGACCTATGACGAGTCCGGCGGGTACCCGCATCCGGACCACATCATGACCCACCAGATCAGCGTCGAGGCGTTCGAGGCGGCCGGCGACGCGGCGCGCTACCTCGAGGTCGGCGTGGACGAGGGCCTCGAGCCCTGGCAGCCGCTGAAGCTCTATTACCACCTCACCTTCCACAAGGAGCGCATCCTCGCGCTGCACGAGGCGATGCTGGCCCACGGCCTGGAGTCGCCCTACGCCGAGCGCCTCGCGGAGTGGGTCGACCGGGCGGAGGACGCCGGCCGGCTCACCACCCGCGTGCCGTGCGGCGACTGGTTCGAGACCCGGGACCGGGCGCTGATCGCCCATGCCACCCAGGTGGACCCGACCGGATGGTGGTTCCGGGTACCGCTCGAGGTGCAGCGTGAGGCGTGGCCGACGGAGGACTACCAACTGGCCAGGTCCCTGCTCGAGGTCGGGATGTTGCCGGAGAACGACCTGTTCAACGGGGTGTGAACCGAATCGCGGTACTGGGCGGCGGTTCGCGGGCCGGTGGTCGGGCGGTTCGCGGGGCGTAGTGTCGAGGGCGTGACCGTGAACCAGAGCGCCACCGGCGGCGTGCTGGCAGCCCAGGAGCTGCTGGCCGCCGAGGAGCACAGTGCCGGCGGCCTGGGGCTGCTGATCGTCGTCGGGCTGCTCGCCGCGTCGGCCGTGCTGTTCGTCTTCCTGTCGAAGAGCCTGCGCCGGATGCGGGCGAACGTGGCCAGCGGGCAGTTCCTCGGGGTGGATTCCGAGCGTCTGCACGAGCCGGTCGACCCGCGCCAGGCGCTGCGCCGCCGCTCGGCCGTCCTGGGTGGCAAGGCCCCGGTGGTCGAGGGCGAGGTCGTCGAGGGCGCCGCAGCGGCCTCGGACGGCGGGGGCGCGAAGGTGGAGCTGCCCGCCCAGCCTGGCCCTCCGTCGGAGCGCTGACCGCCGCCGGAGCCCTGACCGGCCCGGCCCGCGGGCGGATCCGCCCGCGGGCCGGGGCGCGTCCGCTAGCCGAGGGCGATGTTGACGATGCGACCGGGGACGATGATGACCTTCTTGATCGTCCGCCCCTCGGTGTGCCGGGCGTACTCGGGATGCGCGGTGAGCAGTTCCCGGACCGTCGCCTCCGCGGCACCGTCGGGCACCCGCAGGGTGAAGCGCACCTTCCCGTTGACCTGGACCGGAATGGTCCGCTCTGCCTCGGCGGCCAGGCCTGCGTCGCCGACCGGGAACGTCGCGTGGCTGACCAGGTCGCCGTCGTGCCCGAGCCGGGACCACAGTTCCTCGGCGATGTGCGGGGCCAGCGGCGCGGCCATCAGCACCAGCGGCTCGGCCAGCGCCCGCGGGGTGGCCGCGCGGCCGTAGCGCTTCGAGACGAAGTTCGTCAGCTCGATGAGCCGGGCGACCGCGGTGTTGAACCGCATCGCCGCGTACTCCGCCGACACCGCGAGGATCGTCTGGTGCAGGATCCGGGCGGCCTCGGCGTCCAGCTCGTCGGCGCTGACGGCCGCGGCGCCGGTGGTCTCGTCGACGACCGCCCGCCACAGCCGCTGCAGGAAGCGGTGCGAGCCGACGATGTCGTCGGTGTGCCACGGGCGGTCCGCGTCCAGCGGGCCCATCGACATCTCGTAGACGCGCAGCGTGTCCGCGCCGAACCGGTCGTACATCTCGTCCGGGCTGACGCTGTTCTTCAGGCTCTTGCCCATCTTGCCGGAGCGCCGGTCGACGGGCTCGCCCTCGAAGGTGAACCCGCCGTCGCCGGTCGGGACCACCTCGGCCGCCGGGACGTACATCCCGCGGGCGTCGGTGAACGCGTCGGCCTGGATGTAGCCCTGGTTGAACAGCCGCTTGAACGGCTCGCGGGTGGAGACGTGGCCCAGGTCGTAGAGGACCTTCTGCCAGAACCGAGCGTAGAGCAGGTGCAGCACGGCATGCTCGACACCGCCGACGTACAGGTCGACGCCGCCGTCGCCGACCGTCGAGCCGGGGCGGGACATCCAGTACCGCTCGACGGTCTCGTCGACGAACCGGTCGGCGTTCGTCGGGTCCAGGTAGCGCAGGTGGTACCAGCAGGAACCGGCCCACTGCGGCATGGTGTTCGTCTCGCGCCGGTAGCGCTTCGGGCCGTCGCCGAGGTCGAGGGTGACGTGCGCCCAGTCGGTCACCCGGGCCAGCGGGGGCACCGGGTCGCTCTCGTCGTCCTCGGCCATCGCGGTCGGCCGGAAGTCGGTCATCTCGGGCAGCTCGACCGGGAGCAGCTCGTCGGGGACGGCATGCGGCAGCCCGTCGTCGTCGAAGACGATCGGGAACGGCTCGCCCCAGTACCGCTGGCGGGAGAACAGCCAGTCCCGCAGCCGGTAGGAACGCGCCGCCCGGCCGATGCCGGCGTCCTCCAGCCAGTGCGTGGTCGCCTTGATCGCCTCGGTCTTGTCCAGGCCGACCAGCGAGGGCGCGCCGACGGTCGGGACGGGCAGGTAGCTGCCGGACCCGGCGTACGCGTCGGGCCAGGCCGACACCGGCGCGTCCGGGTCGACGCCGTGCTCGGCGCACCAGGTCGCGTCCGGGGCCAGTACCGGCGGCGTCGGCAGGCCGAAGGCGCGGGCGAAGCCGAAGTCCCGGCTGTCGTGCGCGGGCACGGCCATGATCGCCCCGGTGCCGTAGCCGACCAGCACGTAGTCGGCGAGGAAGATCGGAACGGCCTCGCCGCTGACCGGGTTGCGCGCGTAGGCGCCGGTGAACACGCCGGTGCGGTCCACCTCCTCACCGCGCTGCCGGTCGCTGCGCCGGCCGGCGAACGCGCGGTACGCCTCGATGGCGGCCCGCGGAGTCCAGGCCGGATCGGCCGCCGCCGCCGTGACCTCCGCCTCGGTGGCGGCCTCGGCCTCGGCGCCGCCGGCGCGGCCGGCCGGGAACCGCCAGCCCGCCGGGGTGTCCGCCGGCCAGGCGTCGGCGACCAGCGCGTCGACCTGGGGATGCTCGGGCGCGAGCACCAGGAACGTCGCGCCGGCGAGGGTGTCCGGCCGGGTGGTGTACACCTCGATGCCGCCGGGGGCGCCGCGACCCGCGCCGGGGGACTCGACGGCGAACTCGACGCTTGCGCCGTCGCTCGGGCTGATCCAGTTGCGCTGCATCTGCTTGATCGAGTCCGGCCAGTCGACCAGGTCGAGGTCGTCGACCAGCCGCTCCGCGTAGGCGGTGATCCGCAGCACCCACTGCCGCAGCGGCCGGCGGAACACCGGGTAGTTCCCGATGTCGCTGCGGCCCTCGGCGGTGACCTCCTCGTTCGCGAGCACCGTGCCGAGGCCGGGGCACCAGTTGACCAGCTGCTCGGAGATGTAGGCAAGGCGGTGCGCGTCGACGACCCGCCGCCGCGCGACCCGGTCGAGCTCGGCCCAGGGCAGGCCGTCCGGGTTCGCGGCCCGCACCGCGTCGACGGACACGGCGGTGGTGCCGGCGGCGGAGCCGGCGACGGGGGAGCGGTTGCCGGCCTCGAACTCGGCGACGAGCTCGCCGATCGGCCGGGCGCGGCCGGCCGCCGGGTCGTACCAGGCGTTGAAGATCTGCTGGAAGATCCACTGTGTCCACCGGTAGTACGCGACGTCGGTGGTCGCGATCTCACGGCGGGTGTCGTGGCCGAGCCCGAGCCGGCCCAGCTGCCGGCGCATGTTGGCGATGTTCGCCTCGGTGGTCACCCGCGGGTGCTGGCCGGTGTTGATGGCGTACTGCTCGGCGGGCAGGCCGAAGGCGTCATAGCCGAACGGGTGCAGCACGTGGCGCCCGGACATCCGCAGGTAGCGGGCGAGCACGTCGGTGCCGATGTACCCCAGCGGATGCCCCACGTGCAGCCCGGTGCCGCTGGGGTAGGGGAACATGTCCATGATGTAGAACGGCGCGCGCCCGGCGACCTTGTCGAAGCCGTCGGCGAGCGGCCCCGCCGGGTTCGGGGAGTTGAACGTGCCCTCGTCCGCCCAGCGCCGCTGCCAGCGACTCTCGATGTCGGCGGCGAGCCGCGCGTTGTACCGGAAGCCGGGTTCGTCGCCGGACGCGCTGGTCGGGGCCGTCTCACTCATCGCTCGTGCCATCCCAGAATCGTTGGTACGTCGACCCTCCCGCCATGCTCTCGGCGGGGACGGCGACCTGGAGGGCGGCGGTCGAGGCGAGCGGACGGCGCGGACGGTTCGGTCCATCGAGCCTATCCGGTGGGAACGGACGTCGACCGTCCGCGTCGCACCGGGTCACCGTGCGCGGCGACCGACCCCCGCGAGAACGTGCGCGCGTCGCGCGGCGCGGCCGTTCGCGGGTGACGGGCGGCGCGCCGGGGTGGCGGGAATCGGGTGGGGGCCCGGCGCTTTGGTTGCATATCAAGGGAACCCATGCCGTGCAGGCGTGGGACAGCCCCCGGCGCCGGGACCGGCCCGGGGGTACACAGTGGATCGCGAGGAGTCGCCCGGTGCCGAACAAGCTGGCGGAGCAGACGTCTCCTTACCTGCTCCAGCATGCGGACAACCCGGTCGACTGGTGGCCGTGGAGCCCGGAGGCGTTCGCCGAGGCGGAGCGCCGCGGGGTGCCCGTGCTGCTCTCCGTCGGGTACGCGTCCTGCCACTGGTGCCATGTGATGGCGCACGAGTCGTTCGAGGACGCGATGACCGCCGCGTACATGAACGACCACTTCGTCAACATCAAGGTCGACCGGGAGGAACGCCCCGACGTCGACTCGGTCTACATGGACGTCACGGTGGCGTTGACCGGCCACGGCGGCTGGCCGATGACCGTCTTCCTGACCCCCGGCGCCGAGCCGTTCTTCGCCGGCACCTACTTCCCGCCGACGCCGCGCCCGGGCATGGGCTCGTTCCGTCAGGTCATGGAGGCCGTCGTCGACGCCTGGCGGACGCGGCGCCAGGAGATCGAGGAGTCGGGGGCGGACATCGCCCGCCGGCTCGCCGAGGCCGCCGAGCGCGGCCCGGTCGCCGGCCTCGCCTCGAACCCGGCCTCCGGCGTCGCCGACGAACTGACCCCTGGCCTGCTGGACACGGCGGTCGCGGGGCTGTCGGCCCGCTTCGACACCCGCCACGGCGGCTTCGGCGGGGCGCCGAAGTTCCCGCCGTCCATGGTCGCCGAGATGCTGCTGCGCCACGCCGCGCGCACCGGCGACGGACACAGCCTCGACATGGTCACCCTGACCTGCGAGCGGATGGCCCGCGGCGGCATGTACGACCAGCTCGCCGGCGGATTCGCCCGCTACAGCGTCGACGCCACCTGGACCGTGCCGCACTTCGAGAAGATGTTGTACGACAACGCCCAGTTGCTGCGGGTCTACCTGCATCTGTGGCGCGCGACCGGCTCGGCGCTCGCCCGCCGGGTGGTGCGCGAGACGGCGACGTTCCTGCTCACCGACCTGCGCACCGAGCAGGGCGGGTTCGCCTCCGCACTGGACGCCGACGCCGTGCCGGCCGGCGCCACCGGGACGCACTCGCGACCCGAGGAGGGCGCGAGCTACGCCTGGACGCCGGCGGGGCTGCGTGCCGCCCTCGGCGAGGATGACGGCGCCTGGGCGGCCGACGTCCTCGGTGTCACCGCCGAGGGCACCTTCGAGCACGGGACGTCGGTCCTGCGGCTGCTGGCCGACCCGCCGGACCAGGCGCGCTTCGCCGCCGTGCGAACCCGGCTCGCCGCGGCGCGGGCCACCCGCCCGCAGCCCGCCCGGGACGACAAGGTCGTCGCCGCCTGGAACGGCCTGGCCATCGCCGCGCTCGCCGAGGCCGGGGCGCTGCTCGACGAGCCGGACTGGATTCGCGCGGCCACGGGCGCGGCGACGCTGCTGCGCGACGTCCACCTGGTCGACGGCCGGCTGCGGCGCACCAGCCGGGACGGCCGGGTGGGCACCAACGCCGGCGTGCTGGAGGACTACGGCGACGTCGCCGAGGGCCTGCTCACCCTGCACCAGGTCACCGGCGACCCGCAGTGGCTGGCGATCGCGGGCGACCTGCTCGGCGTCGTCCAGGCGCATTTCGGCGCGCCGGACGGCGGCTACTTCGACACCGCGGACGACGCCGAGGCGCTGCTGCGCCGCCCGCGGGACGACTCGGACTCGGCGACACCGTCGGGGCAGGCGGCCGTGGCCGGCGCCCTGCTCACCCACGCCGCGCTGACCGGGTCGGCCGAGCACCGGCGCGCCGCCGAGCGGACGGTGGCCCGCTTCGCGCCGTTGCTGTCCCGGGACGCCCGGTTCGCCGGCTGGGCCGGGGCCGTCGCCGAGGCGCTGATCGCCGGGCCGGCGGAGGTCGCCGTGGTGGACAGCCCGCAGCTGGAGCGGATCGCCCGGCTCGCGACCGCACCGGGGGCGGTCGTCGTCACGGGTGGCCCGCTGGTCGCCGGGCGCGGGTCCCCCGGGGTGTACGTCTGTCGCGACTTCGTCTGCGAGCGTCCCGTGCACACCGCGGAGGACGTTCGGCGCTCGCTCGGCGTGAAGGTGGCCACCTGAGGGCGGGAGGACTTTCACTCGTGACCGGGTAAGCGTGTAATCGTCGGCGGGGTGTGCCGGGCACGTCCGCGCGCACGGGCGGGAGGAGTCGGGTGATGGCCGGTCCGCGGGGGCGTGGTTTCGGCAGGTCGGGCGACCGTGCGGAGCCGTCGCCCGCGGGGGACGCGGCCGACTGGTTCGGCGCCCGCATCCCGGCCGGGTGGTACACCGGCCCGCCGGAGGTCATCGTCGACCGGGATGAGATCACGGTCATCGGTGAGCTGGTCGACGGCGACGCGGCCGGCGCCGATTCCGTCGGCGTCGATTCCGTCGGCGTCGATGCGCCCGGGGACGATCGCGTCGCCGGCGATCCCGTCGACGACGCCGCCCGGATCAGGCTGTTTCGGGAGCGCACTCGGGACGAGCGCATCGCCATCGCCGCCGACGCGGAGCGGCGTTACGGTCGCAGGATCGCCTGGGGGGCGGCGGCGGGGCAGCGCAGCGAGCTGTTCACCGTGTTGTCCGTGCCGGTGATGACCCGGCTGCGCCAGCCCGAGCGGCAGGTCCTGGACGTCCTGGTCGATTCGGGCGTGGCGCGCAGCCGCAGCGAGGCGCTGGCCTGGTGTGTTCGGCTCGTCGGCGACAACGCCGACACCTGGCTGCGCCAGCTGCGGGAGGCGATGGAGCAGGTCGAGAAGATCCGTTCGGAGGGGCCCGGCCTGTGACGGTGCCGCCCGCGTGGACGTGGGCGGCACCGGGCCGCGCGGATCGTCGGTATCAGTAGATCGCGAACATCAGCGCCAGGTAGTGACACAGCGCAGCCACCAGGGTGAAGGCGTGGAAGACCTCGTGGTACCCGAAGACCGTCGGGGCGGGGTTCGGCCGGCGGGTGGCGTAGACGAGGGCGCCGAGGCTGTAACAGACGCCGCCGACCAGCAGCAGCACCGTCGAGGCTATGCCGGCGTGGTGGGCCAGCTGCGGGATGACGAAGACGGCGACCCAGCCGAGCGCGATGTAGAGCGGGACGATCAGGTAGCGCGGCGAGTGGAGCCAGAGCATCCGGATCGTCACCCCGAGTGCCGCACCACCCCAGACGACCGCCAGCACCACACGTGCCGTCGACGTGGGCATCGCGATGAGGGCAAATGGGGTATACGTCCCGGCGATGAATACAAAGATCATTGAATGGTCGAGGCGTTTCATCCGCGCCCGGGTACGTGACGTCGACCACATCGTTCGGTGGTAGAGCGCGCTGGTTCCGAACAGCGCGGCAATACTCAGCGCGTAAACCGCGATACCGAGTCGGGCACGGAGCGTGGTGGCCAGGGCGACTGCGAGGAGGCCGAGCGCAAGGCTTACGGGGAATGCCCCGGCATGTAGCCATCCCCGCATGCGTGGTCGCACCAGGTCACGTGGGTGGGCGGGGCCGTCCGCCTGCGGAGCCCCGGCAGGCTGCTGCGTGAGGGAAGCCACGTGGAGGACGATAACCCGGAGCTTGTGACGCCCACGAGACGGAGTCACCCAGCGCCGGTCCGTCTGTACCGGTGCGTGATGGATCCGACGCTTGTGCCCGCTCGCTATCGCGCGACTGCGGGCGGAACGCGCGGTACAGTCTAATGATCCTGAACGCGGCCTCGAACTGACCCTGTACCGCGGGTTTTGTCGGAGCGTGAACAAGTACGTTCAAGTGCTTGAAGTGGGCACACCCATACAGGGCGAGAACGCGTCAGGTTTCGACTCGACCGGAGGTGTGAGCTGTGACGACCGCGGCACAGATTCCGGGGCTGGAAGCGGCCCCCACGAAGCACGCCAGGCTGGTCGCCTGGGTGCGTGAGATCGCCGAACTCACCCAGCCGGAACGGGTTGAGTGGTGCGATGGGTCGGCGGCCGAGTTCGATCGGCTGACCAGCCTTCTGATCGAGAAGGGGACGCTCGTTCGGCTGAACGACGACAAGCGCCCGAACAGCTTCTACGCCGCTTCCGACCCCAATGACGTGGCCCGGGTCGAGGATCGGACCTACATCTGCTCCGAGAACGCCGCCGACGCCGGTCCGACGAACAACTGGATGGACCCGGCGGAGATGAGGACCAAGCTCAAGGGCCTCTTCGAGGGCTGTATGCGTGGTCGCACGATGTATGTCGTGCCCTTCTGCATGGGTCCCCTCGGGTCGCATATCTCCGCCCTTGGCGTCGAAATTACCGACTCGCCGTACGTCGTTATTTCCATGCGCACGATGACCCGTATGGGAACGCCCGCCCTGGAACAGCTCGGCGAGGACGGCTTCTTTGTTCCCGCGGTTCATTCACTGGGCGCGCCGCTGGAGCCGGGCGTGGCCGATGTCCCGTGGCCGTGCAACACCACGAAATACATCACGCACTTTCCGGAGACGCGTGAGATCTGGTCCTTCGGATCAGGTTACGGCGGTAACGCACTGCTTGGCAAGAAATGCTACGCCCTGCGCATCGCGTCGGTCATGGCCCGGGATGAGGGCTGGCTGGCGGAGCACATGCTCATCCTCAAGCTGACGTCGCCCAAGGGCAAGGTCCACTACATCGCCGCGGCATTTCCCTCGGCCTGTGGGAAGACCAATCTGGCCATGCTCATCCCCACCCTTCCCGGGTGGAAGGCGGAGACTGTCGGTGACGACATCGCCTGGATGCGGTTCGGTGAGGACGGCCGGCTCTACGCCGTCAACCCCGAGGCCGGCTTCTTCGGCGTCGCGCCCGGCACCGGCGAGCAGACCAACCCGAACGCGATCACGACACTGTGGGGCAACACCGTCTTCACCAACGTCGCCCGCACCGACGACGGCGACGTGTGGTGGGAGGGCCTGAGCAAGGAGCCGCCGGCCCACCTCACCGACTGGAAGGGCCAGGACTGGACGCCCGAGTCCACCACGCCCGCCGCGCACCCCAACGCGCGGTTCACCGTCCCCGCCGGCCAGTGCCCGACCATCGCCTCCGAGTGGGAGGACCCGAAGGGCGTGCCGATCTCGGCGATCCTGTTCGGCGGCCGCCGGGCCACCGCGGTGCCGCTGGTCACCGAGGCGCCCGACTGGCGGCGCGGGGTCTTCTTCGGCTCCATCGTCGCCTCCGAGACGACGGCCGCCCAGGCCGGCGCCATCGGCAAGCTGCGCCGTGACCCGTTCGCCATGCTGCCCTTCTGCGGCTACAACATGGCCGACTACTTCGCCCACTGGCTCGAGGTCGGCCAGAAGGCGGACCCGGCGAAGCTGCCGGGCATCTACTACGTGAACTGGTTCCGCAAGAGCCCCGAGGGCAAGTTCCTCTGGCCCGGATTCGGCGACAACAGCCGGGTTCTCGCCTGGATCGTCGGCCGCCTGGAGGGGGAGGCCGACGGTGTGGAGACCCCGCTGGGCGTGCTGCCGACCAGGGACGCGCTGCCCACCGACGGCCTCGACATCGCTGATGCCGACCTCGACACCCTGCTCACCGTCGACACCGAGCTCTGGAAGCAGGAGGCCGAGCTCATCCCCGAGCACTACCAGACCTTCGGCGACCGGCTCCCGGCCGCTCTGTGGGCCGAGCACGAGGCTCTGGTCAGCCGCCTCGACCAGGCCTGACCAGCGCCGCGGCGGCCGACCGGCGCCGCACCCACCACGGCATGCCCTGACCTGACGGCCCGTGCCGGGACGGTTCCCACCGCCCCGGCACGGGCCGTTCGTCATGGTCACCATCCCGGAGCCCCCCATTCCCGGTGACGGTCAGTAGCTGTCGGCGCGGGTGCGGCCGGTATTCCCGGCGCGCGTGGCGGGGTCGGCGGCGGTCGTCGTTCCGACGCGGGGTTGCTTTCCGCGGAGTACGGAACTCACCGGCTCGTGTGCGTGTTCATGACGGCTCGGGCGCATGACGCCGGTGTTTTTCGGGAATATCTGCCTCGGATCCGCGAATTTTCGGACCGGGGCCACGGGCGGCGCCTCGGAGCTTGGAATCCGGTGTGCTGGTGCCATCTGGCCAGCGGAAATCGCGGCTCGCCCGGGTGCGGGCGAGCCGATCCATCCCGCCCTGCGAGTGTCGGCCATGTTTCCCGTAGCGGTGGGCCGTACGGCATGTTTCCGGCCCGCGTCACCGGGTGCCCCCGAACATGGGTACCCGACCCATCCCCGACACCGAATCCAGGATCAGGTTCTACCGTGTACCGCCGCCGGCGGCGGTCGGTTCCGACCACAGGGCGGCAGGTGCCGCCCCTGGGTCGACGGATCCGTTGGGACGGCTCGCGTCCGGACACCCGGACCGCACCGCAGCATCCCGGAAACCAGCCGCGTTGCCTTCCCGGCCGGTACCCGGCCCGCCCGGCAGACCGTGCGGAAACCACCAGGCCGCCGTCCCCTGCCAGGCCGAGCCACGCCGTCCGGTGGGCAGAGCACTCCGCAGGCGGACGGTATCTGCCTCCAAGGATGGCTCAGCCCGGCTCAGCCCTGCCCTGCCCGGCTTGGCTTGGCTCGATCTCCTCGCCGACCGCCGTCGCGCCCGATGGTGCCATCGGCAGCGAGAGTCCAGGCGCGGGTGCCGCTGGACGGCTCGCGGGAGTCGGTACACCAGGGCCTGGCTGGGGCCCCCGCAGCTCGGGCTCGGACCTCCGCCCCGGACCGGATCGCGTCTCGGGTTCTGATCTTCACGGTCGTCGGTGCGGCGGGTAGTGGCAGCGTGATGGCAACGTCGCAGCGGCCCGTGCCGCGAACATGGGGACGAATCGGACATGGCGCGCGCAGTTCGCGACACGGCCCCGCTGTCCCCCGCGCGCGCTTCCCATCCATGGGACGTCTGCCCCGACACCCGACACCCGACACCCGACACCCGAACCCGGGAGTCAGGTGCTCGGCGGTTCGGGGTGCGGGGCGCGGGGAGGGTGTCGCGGACCGTCGCAGGACCGGCGCGATGTCACGGAGAGGCCACGGCAGGTGCGTGAGTAGGCAAAACGTTTCCGGTTCTTAACACAACGTGTTGCCAGAAGTGGGTCGCCATCGCCGCACGTGACGGCTACCGTGAGAGCCCTAGCGTCTCAAGCCGTGGTCCGGCGTGGTGCCGGACCTCTCGGGAGGCCCCTCGGTGCCGCAAGCGCGACTACACCAGGAGGCCGGTGCCCGGCTCCTGGAGGGGTCGGTCCCGGACTACCTCCGAGTAAGCGGGTGGGCGTGTGCCACGAACGCATGTCGTCGACACAAGCGTGCTGCTTTCTGATCCTGGCGCGCTGCTGCGGTTCGCGGAGCACAATGTCGTGCTCCCCCTCGTCGTCATAGGGGAGCTGGAGGGCAAGAGGAACCATCCGGAACTCGGCTGGTTCGCCCGGGAAGCCCTGCGCCTCCTGGACGACCTGCGCATCCGGCATGGTCGCCTCGACCAGCCGATCCCGCTGGCGGGTGGGGGAACGCTTCGGGTGGAACTTAATCACACCGATGCGGCAGTGCTTCCACCGGGGTTCCGGGTGGACACGAACGACTCGCGCATCCTGTGTGTCGCGATGAACCTGGCCGCCGAGGGCGCCGATGTCGTGCTGGTCACCAAGGACCTGCCACTGCGGGTCAAGGCCTCGGTCCTGGGCCTGCCCGCCGAGGAGTACCAGGCGCTGTCCCCGGTGGACACCGGCTTCTCCGGCATGGGGGAGCTCGCCGTCGCCCAGGAGGACCTCGACCGGCTGTACGCGCAGGAGTACACCGAGATCATCGAGGCGGCCGACCTGCCCTGCCACACTGGGCTGGTGCTCACGGCGGCGGGCGGCAGCGCGTCGGCCCTGGCTCGGGTCACCGCCGACAAGCAGGTCCGTCTCGTCCGCGGCGACCGGGACGCCTTCGGCCTGCACGGGCGGTCCGCCGAGCAGCGGGTGGCCCTCGACCTGCTGCTCGACCCGGACATCGGGATCGTCTCGCTCGGCGGCCGCGCCGGGACGGGCAAGTCCGCGCTCGCCCTGTGCGCGGGTCTCGAGGCGGTGATGGAGCGCCGCGCGCACCGCAAGGTGGTCGTCTTCCGCCCGCTCTACGCCGTGGGCGGGCAGGATCTCGGCTACCTGCCGGGCAGCGAGAACGAGAAGATGGCGCCCTGGGCGCAGGCCGTGTTCGACACACTCGGCGCGCTGGTCTCCCCGGAGGTCATCGAGGAGGTCGTCGATCGCGGGATGCTGGAGGTCCTGCCGCTGACGCACATCCGCGGCCGTTCGCTGCACGACGCGTTCGTGATCGTCGACGAGGCGCAGTCGCTGGAACGCGGGGTGCTGCTCACGGTGCTGTCCCGGCTGGGGCAGGGCTCCCGGGTGGTGCTCACCCACGATGTCGCGCAGCGTGACAACCTGCGGGTCGGCCGGCACGACGGTGTCGCCTCGGTCATCGAGACGCTCAAGGGGCATCCGCTGTTCGCGCACGTCACGCTGACCCGCTCGGAGCGCTCGCCGATCGCCGCGCTGGTCACGACGATGCTGGAGGACCTCGTCCTCTGAGACGGGTCGCGGGCGCGGGCTGGACGGCTCGCGCTCGCGTTCGCGTTCGGGGACGGGGCGGTTTCGGGGCCCCAGCGGGCCCCGGCCCTGGTGGGGGCGGGGCCCCGTCGGCGCGCCGGTGGACGGCGGGGAACGTCCGGGCGCTCTGGTTGGTTGTCAGGACAGACACTCCACCGGAGGTGGCATCAGATGTTCTTCGGCCGTCAGAAGTCCACGCTGGTCACGCCCGAGCAGGCTCTGCCCGGCCGGGATCGCCCCGTGTTCGCGGGCGATTCCCGGCACACGGTCCTCGGCACCTCGTTCGTCGGGCCGTTTCCCGACGGGCTGGAGACGGCCGTGTTCGGCCTGGGCTGTTTCTGGGGCGCCGAGCGGGCGTTCTGGCGGATCCCGGGCGTGTACACGACGGCGGTCGGCTACGCGGGCGGGTTCACCGAGAACCCGACCTACGAGGAGGTGTGCTCCGGGCTGACCGGGCACACCGAGGCCGTCCTGGTCGTGTTCGACCCGGCGAAGGTCAGCTACGAGACGCTGCTGAAGGCGTTCTGGGAGGGCCACGACCCGACCCAGGGCATGCGCCAGGGCAACGACGTCGGCACCCAGTACCGCTCGGCGATCTACACCACGTCCGACGCGCAGGCGGCGGCCGCCGCCACGAGCCGGGACGCGTTCGCGGGCGTGCTGGCCGGCGCCGGCTTCGGCGACATCACCACCGAGATCGCCCCCGCCGGCCCGTTCTACCTCGCCGAGGAGTACCACCAGCAGTACCTGTCGGACGCCAAGAACCCGCACGGTTACTGCGGCCTCGGCGGCACCGGCCTGTCCTGCCCCGTCGGCATCGCCACCGCCGACTCCTGACCCGCCATCGATCTATCAGACGGGGCGCGACTCACGGACAGCATCGCTGGCGAGCGCCTGCCGAGCGCGGTTGACGAGTACCCGGAGCACAACGGGTGGGCGGATCGCGCAGGCGGTCGGTTCAGACGTCGGCGAGTTCGCGGGCCTGCGTTCCGACCTCACGGATCGACCGATCCCAGCCGGGCGTCGCGCCGCCGACCGCGTGAACCGCTGAGCGGGTGGCGGCGAGGCTTCGTGCGACCGCCTCCTCCAGGTCACTCGCCTCGACGATCATCGTCACGTGTAGACAACCGGTGGTGAGGTTGGTACCGAGGTCGGTGTCGTCCGCGCCATGAAGATCGTAGAGAGCGTCGGCCAGCAGGTCGGACACCTCGTCGAGTCGATCCAGCGGCCCGACGACCTGTAGCTCGACCAGAATCCGGTACTTCACGGCACGTCCTCCTCCCGGCAGGTCTGCCGTCTCAGGTGCCCGCGGAGGTTCCTCTCATAGCCCGAACTCGACGGGGTCAGGTGCACCGTGTGCTTGTGGGCTCCGCAAGGGCAGTAGATCTTGAAATATTTTCTGCCCTTCTCGACAATCCAACCTTGTCTCTCCGCCTCTCGAAGGAGACACTCAAGTTCCTTGATCGGATGTCGTGGACGGGGCATGCCTCGACCTCCACTGAACGTACCCCGGGAAGCTGGTACCGGCGCCGGGATCGCCGGGGAACAACCCGAAGGTAGTTCGTGGGCGGGGCGTGGCCTGTGGCCCTGGGGGTGGCTGACCGCGACAGAACGACGCCGAGATCGAGATCAGCCGCCTCCTGACCGGACCCCGTCGCGGAAGGCCTGGCGGCTAGCTGCCACGGGTGGATCACGGTCCTGTCAGCTACGGCCCATACTTGCGCGATCTATAGTGGCGCCCATAATGATCCCTATGGCGACAACCTCGATGCAGCTCGACTCCGCTCTTCGCGACGAGCTGGCGGAGATCGCCGTGCGGGACTTCGAGGGCGCTGCGCTGGGCGAGGTCGTGCGGCGCCTCGTCCGTGAGTACAAGATCCAGCGGATCCTTCGGCGTTACGAGGCCCTGCGCGCGGACCCCGAGGAGTGGGCCAGCTACCAGGCCGAGGCCCGTCTCACGGACAGCGTCGCGGGTGAGCGCCTGCCCAGCGCCGCGGAGGAGTATCCGGAGTACAACAGGTGAGCAGATCGCCGAGGCTCACGCCCTGGCAGGTATGGCTGGTGGACTTCGGCCAACCGGTGGGCCACGAGCAGGGCGGGATCCGCCCCGCCATCGTGGTCAGCTCGGCCCCGCACAGCCGGTTTCCCATCGAGATGGCTCTTGTCGTCCCGCTGACCTCGCGGGATCGAGGGCTTGAGCATCAGGTGCGTATCGACTCCCCGGCCAGCGGCCTGACCAGGCCCAGTTTCGCCCGTACCGAGGAGATCACGGCGGTGTCGACCGAGCGGTTCGTCCGGTCGACACCGCTTGGCGTCGCCGCTGACAGCGAGGTGGCCGCACTGCGCACCTGGTTGCGCGAGATGGTCGCCTTCTGCTGATCAGAGTCGACGCCACGCAGGCCGACACCGAAGTCTTGACTCTCCAGTCGGTGGAGGGTTCACGGTGGAGACCATGATGATCGGCCAGCTCGCGGCGAGCACCGGGCTGTCGGTGCGGACGCTGCGGTTCTACGCCGACGCCGGGGTGCTTCCGGTGCACGGGCGCACGGCGTCGGGGTACCGGATGTTCGGGCCCGACGGGGTGGCCCGGGCGCGCCTGGTGCGTACCCTGCGCGAGCTCGGCGTGGGTCTGGACGACATCAGGCGGGTGCTGGTGGCCGAGACGTCGTTGGACGACGTGGCCGCCGAGCATGTCCGTGCCCTCGACGCCCAGATCCGCGTGCTGCGTCTGCGGCGCGCGGTGCTGCGCGCGTTCATCGGATCCACCGACCCGGAGGAGCTGGGACGGATGAGCGAGCTGACCACCATGACCGCCGAGGAACGGCGGCGGATCGTCGACGGGTACCTGGACGCCGTCTTCGGCGACGATCCCGGCCCGGTCGGCGAAAGGCTTTCGATGGCCACGCCCGAGATGCCCGACGATCCGACCCCGGAGCAGGTCGCGGCCTGGGTGGAGATCGCCGGGCTGCTGCGCGACCCCGACTTCGTCGCCAGCAGCCGCCGGATGGCCGAGCGGGCCCGGGCCGAGGGACCGGAGCCGGACGTGGCCCAGTTCGAGGTCGGCAAGGCCATCGGCCGGCTCGCCGGCCCGGCCGCCCGGACCGGCGTCGACCCCGCCTCACCGCAGGCCCTGGACATCGTCGAGCGTCTCGAGGCCCTGGGCCCGGCGCGGCCCGCGGACGGCACCCAGCCGGACGACCGCACCCGGGTGGAGGAGCGCCTCCGCGCGGCCGAGCGCATCGACGCGTTCACGGACCGGCGGGTCGGCCGGTACTGGACGCTTGTCGGCATCATCAACGGCTGGGCGCCCGACCAGGCGCCCGCCGACGTCATCGACGCCTGGGAGTGGTACGCCCGCGCCCTGCGCGCCCACGCCTGACCCCGGCTGTCATCTCCCGCGCCCGGTGCCCACCCGCGAAGCGCGTGTCCGCCCACGTGCGGCGGGCCTACCTGAGATCGTCCCGTATGTCGCGGGCGGGGGTGACAGGAGTGAGGGCGCCGTCGATGGTGTGGACGTCGCGGCCGACGGGGATCTTGGCGATGCTGTCGACGACAGCGGTCGGGCGGTAGGGGAAGCGCTCGACGTCGTCGCGGCCGGTGATGCCGGACAGGACGAGGACGGTGTCCATGCCGGCCTCCAGGCCCGCGACGACGTCGGTGTCCATCCGGTCGCCGATCACCACTGTGGTCTCCGAGTGCGCGGCCAGCGTGTTGAGCGCGCTGCGCATCATCAGCGGGTTCGGCTTGCCGACGAAGTAGGGGGTGATACCGGTCGCCTTCGTGATCATCGCCGCGACGGCGCCGGTCGCGGGCAACAGGCCCTCCATGGACGGGCCGGTCGGATCCGGGTTCGTCGCGATGAACCGGGCCCCGTCGCGGACCAGCCGCACGGCGCGGGTGATGGCCTCGAAGCTGTAGGTCCGGGTCTCGCCGAGCACGACATAGTCCGGTGATCGGTCACTGAGCACATAGCCGATGTCGTGCAGGGCGGTGGTGAGGCCGGCCTCGCCGACGACATACGCCGAGCCGCCGGGCCGCTGGGTGTGCAGGAACAGCGCGGTCGCGAGCGCGGAGGTCCAGATCCGCTCGGGCGGAATGGACAGTCCCGAGCGGGACAGCCGCGCGGACAGATCACGAGCCGTGTAGATCGAGTTGTTCGTGAGTACCAGGAATCCGAGGCCCGCCGCGATGATGCCGGCGATGAACGCGTCCGCCCCGGCAATGGGGTGTTCCTCGTGGACGAGGACGCCGTCCATGTCGATGAGATAGTTCTCGATCATCCGTTCCGACATGGCCACTGATTCTGCCCGCCCGGGCGCGGCCCGGACGGGCGGGGTGGCCGCTGCGAGCGGTGTCTCACGGTGCCGCCGGCCCCGGGAGCGCGACGGTGGGCTCCGCGGGCGCGGCCGATCTCACAGCACCGCGATGCCGGCGGCCTGCTGGCCCACGGGCAGTGTCAGGCACAGCGCGGGGACCACGAGCCACATCCGCAGCCGTTCATCGCGTGCGTACCGGTGGGCGTGCTCGGGGGCCCGAAAGGGCCCCACCACGCCGCGGACCCGGTCGCCCGAGCCGCCGAGCACCACCACCGCCCAGGCGTCGGCGGTGGCGCTTCCCGTCTCCTCCGGCAGGGCGGGGGATTCCCACCAGACCGGTGCCGTGTTTACCATTCCAGCCCCCAGTGTTCTCGGTGATGACCCCCGTGACCACGGCACATAATTCGGCGCGGACCGGCTCTCGCCGGAATGATCGCCGTTTGATCCCCATCCCACCGCGTGCCACGGACGGCTTCTCCTCGATATCCTGCGCGTTTTTCGGCAGGTGTCCACGAAACGGCATTATTCGCGGCTGATCCTTTTCGTCCCGCGGTGGAACGTGCATCTGCATTGGCCGCTGCCCGGTCACTCTCACCAGGCATACGTGGCGGAACCCGGCGTGCCCGCGCGGTCGGAAAGCGTGGGAAACCCGCACGGGGCGAACCGTCAAGGGTGAGCGACGTTCCGTCGGGGATGGCCCGAAGGGGGAGCGGAGTACCCGTGCGGGGGCGGGTACTGCCCGGTGGCAACGAGGGCGCCGCTGGTCACGGGCGTGCGGACGCCGGATGACGCGGAGATGACGGTGCGTGGACGCGATGGTCGCCGGCCAGTCCGGGGCAACGTCGGGGTTGACCTGGACGTCTTTTCTGTCGGTTACTTCTCACCATGTGGGGGATCCGTGCGACGGCGTCGTAACGACTACCGGACCTGGGAGGAACTCTCCCTCCAGGAGCGCCGCCGCGGCCTCGCCGTCCTGGCCATCGTCGGGGCCGGCGCGGTCACCGCCGTGTATCTCGTCGTCGGCGGTGGCGGCGCCCAGGCCGAAGCGGCCGGCGCGCCCGCGCCACCGACCGTCGACACCGGCGCCCAGCTCGGCGCGTGGTACGCCGGCACGGCGGAACTGCGCACCCAGATCGTGACGGCCGTCAACGCCGTCCGCGCCGACATCCAGGCCTCCGACGGGACCGCGCTGCGGCCCGCCTGCGTCCAGCTCGGCCAGATCGTCGAGGGCATCGCCGGTCTCGGCCAGCCGCCGACCGCCACCGCCAGCCGGACCTGGACCGCCGGCGCCACCGCCTACTCCCAGGCCGTCACCGCCTGCGGCAACCTCTTCGACGGCACCCAGCTGCCGCCGCCGGTCCTGCTGGCGCGGACCACCGAGGCACTCAACACCGCCGACGGCCAGTGGACGACCCTCGCCGCCCAGATCGGCGCCCCCGCCCAGATCGTCCCGGCGAGTTAGCCGACGGCACCGTCCGCGGTGCCCCGTCCGGGGGCCGCCGCGCAGCCGCCGACCCCGCCGGCCCGTCACCCGCCGGCCCGTCACCCGCCGGCCCGTCACCGCTGGCGGGCCATCCGGGCGCGGCGGTCAGGAGCCGCCGGTGGGACGGCGGAAGAGGACGGCGGTCGGCGCGGCCGGGGTGAGGGTGGCCTTCGCGGGGGTGAACAGGAACGACTGTTGCGGCTGGCCGTTCGGGCCGAGCAGGAACGCCCGCTCGATCGACTCGACCTGGATGCGGGCACCCCGGTCGCGGCCCGCGCCCACGACCCGGGTGGCCTCGATCGCCGAGATGTCCTCGGCGACGGTGCCGGCCGGCAGCTCGACGGCGGTCGCCGCCGGCTGGTCCCGCTCGATCGCCCAGGCCGGGTAGATCTTGGCCGAGCGGTACGTCTCGGCGCTGCCGGACAGCCGCACGCCGATCGACACGCCGACCCAGCTGGTGTCGGTGTTCGGCGGGCCGACCGTGCTCTTGCGGATGATCAGATAGACGTAGTTGCGCGGGTCGCTGATCCTCGTCGCCGAGTTCAGCGTCTTGTCGTTGTCGACCTTGCCCTCGCGGGCGATCTCCTGCGACATCACCCAGTAGGTCCAGGGGTTCTCGTCCATCGCGCGCTCACGGGCGACGGCGTTCGGGTCGAGGTTCGTGGCCGCCGACAGGGCGAAGCGCATCTGGCCGTCCGGGTTCGGGCAGACGCCGTTGTTCATCGAGCAGGTGCCGATGATCGCGTGCGTTCCCTCGTAGCGGCCGGTGAACGGCACGGTGGTGTGGTCGGGGCCCTGGAGCACGGGGCTGCCGGGGACCGCGTTGCCTGCCGCGTCGATCTCCACCTGGTAGGTCCACTCGATGTCGGTGGTGCGGCCCCACACCGCCATGAGCTCCGGCGTGGACGTGCCACCGTCCTCGTTGCTCCACACCGTCGAGTAGGTCAGCAGCCGGTGCCCGGCGACGGCGGTCGGTGCCTCGGAGTGGAAGGCGAGCAGCGGGGTGTCGGTGACGGCGTTCTGGAACGGCCCGCCCGCCAGCGGGTCCGCGGCCACCCCCGCAGTGCCGGACGTGCCGGCGGTGCTGGAGGTGCCGGCGGTGCTGGAGGTGCCGGTCGAGCCGGACGCGGTGCCGGTGCCGGCGGTCGCCGCGGCCGCGGTCCGGCCGTAGAGGACCGGCGCGTGCGCGAGCGCCTGGTAACCGGTGTCCTGCGGCGTCACCGCGCGGAAGGTGAGGTTGGTCAGGCGGGCCGACGCGGCGCCTCGGGGCGAGCGGTCGGCCGCGAAGGCCGCGCGCAGGGTGTGGGCGCCGGCGGCCAGGTGCCCCAGCGCCAGGCTCCGCCTGATCGGGAACGAGGCGGGGATGACCACGTCGGTGGCGTAGGCGTTGTCGACGAACAGTGACACCACCGCCGACTCGCTGCCCGGTGAACCCCAGGAGACGCCAGGGGCCGCGGTGGTGACGTCGAGCAGGACCTCGCCGTCGGCGCCGGTCCGGAACGGCACGGACGCGTCCTGCCCGCGGTTCAGCACCACCTCGGGCGGCGGGTCGGCCGTCTTCGAGCCCGAGCCGCACGCCCCGAGCCCGACCGTCAGTGTGGCGGCGGCCAGGGCCGCACCGAGAGCCCGCCGCAGTCCCCTCGACACCCGCGTTCCCCTCCTGCAATACGGGAGCTCGCCACCCGCGCGGCCGTTCCCCACCACCCGCATTCCGATACACATCCTGCTCTTTGACGATTCGTTCCCCCGCACCGGTATGGCGCGTCCGCGCCGGCCGGCCGGCCCGGCGGGGTTGACGGTTCGGTGACGGCGGTGGTCCGGTGGGGTTCGCGTGGCGCGGAGAGGCGGTGGGCACATGGCCGGTGACGGTGCTCGGGACGGCCGGGGCGGTCAGGCCGGCGAGGGCGGGTCGGGGGCGGCGGATCCCTCGGTCACGGCCGCGCTCGCGGCCGGGATCACGCCGCGGCGACTGTCCCGCAAGGAGTATGAGAAGGAACTGGCCCGGCTGCAGACCGAGCTCGTCCGGATGCAGGAATGGATCGTCCACACCGGGTACCGGCTGGTCGTGGTGTTCGAGGGGCGCGACACCGCCGGTAAGGGCGGCACCATCAAGCGGATCATCGAGCGGCTCAACGCCCGGCAGTGCCGGGTCGTCGCGCTCGGGACGCCGACCGAGCGCGAGCGCACGCAATGGTACTTCCAGCGCTACGTCCCGCATCTGCCGGCCGCCGGCGAAATCGTGCTGTTCGACCGCAGCTGGTACAACCGGGCCGGGGTCGAACGGGTCATGGGATTCTGCACGGAGGCCGAGTACGAGGATTTCGTGCGCACCTGCCCGCAGCTCGAGCGCGCACTGGTCCGGTCCGGGATCGTCCTGGTGAAGTACTGGCTCTCGCTGAGCGACGAGGAACAGGAGCGGCGTTTTCAGGAGCGCATCGACGACCCCGGGAAGCGATGGAAGCTGTCCGCGATGGACCTCGAGGCCCGGGCCCGCTGGGTGGATTTCGCCCGGGCGAAGGACGAGATGTTCGCGTACACCGACGTCCGAGAGGCACCGTGGCACGTCGTCGATGCCGACGACAAACGTACCGCCCGGCTCAACCTCATCAGTCACCTGCTGTCCGTCGTCCCCTATGAGGACGTTCCGCATGAGCGCATCGTGCTGCCGGACCGCCAGCGCGCGGCGTACAGCCGGCCCCCGATAGACAGCCAGACCTGGGTGCCGGCCCGGTACCTGCCGGACGCCTGACCGGGGGCCTGGATCGCCCCCTACGGGCCATCCGCCGCGGGTGAGGCGCGTCTCGAGACCGCGGCGGACGGCCCGGCGGGGACGGCACGCAGACCCGGGTAGGGGTGCCTCTCGCCCGGCCCGGGCCGCCGCCGGCACTCCTTCGCGGTCGCGCCGGGGCAGCGACCGGCCATTCGCCGAGCGGATACGGTAACCGGCAGGGAATGGCGGGGCGGACGGTCGGAGCGGGAGAGGTACTTCGTGCGGAAGTTCGTCATCATGGGAGTGCAGGGCAGCGGCAAGGGAACCCAGGCGACGATGCTGGCGCGGGACTTCGACCTCGTCCACATAAGCGTCGGCGACGTCTTCCGGTGGAACGTGAAGAACCATACAAAGATCGGCGCCCAGGTGAAGCGTACTGTGGCGGCAGGCCGACTGGTGGGCGACCATCTGGTGGAATCCGTGGTGCGTGACCGGCTGAACGAGCACGACTGGAACTACGGTTTCATCATCGACGGGTTCCCGCGCAACGCGCGCCAGGCGGAGTTCTTTCTGGAGAGCTACGACATCGACGGGGTCATCTATCTCGACCTGCCGGACGAGGAGGTCTACCGCCGCGTGCTCGCCCGGCGGCTGTGCTCACGCTGCGGCCTCGACTACAACCTGATAGCCAGTCGGCCGATCATTCCGGATACCTGCGACGTCTGCGGAGCACCGCTGCTGATCCGGCCGGACGACAACCCGCGCGCGCTGGCCGTGCGGCTGCGCGACTATCACGAGAAGACCCAGCCGGTGATGGAGATCTTCCAGCGCAAGGAGTTCGTCGCGGTCGTGGACGCCCGCCGCCCGCCGCGGGCGGTCCAGACCGAGATCCGCGGGTACTTCGACCTGCCCGACCTGGCGTCCGCGGCGGTCTGAGCCGTCGGCCAGGGCCAGCCTGCGCCGGCGGGCCCTGGCGCCGCCGCGGCGCCTACTGCTGCCTGGTGAAGACGAGGGCGCTCGCGTCCGCCTGCCCGATCCCGGCCGAACCGATGCTGCCGGTGATGCCGTGCCCGGTGAACGACATCGCGCGGGCGACTCCGCCGACGCCGACGTCCTGGGTGATGCGGTAGCCGGCCTGCGGGAGCGCGGTGCGGTAGAAGGCCGCCGCCTTGTCGCCGTCGACCCCGGTGAGGGTCACCGTGGAGGTCCGGCCGGTGGTCGTGCCGACCTTCACCTTGGCGCCCGGCGGGATGGGGAAGTCCGCGGGTACGTTCGTCCCCTTCAGCGCGTCCGCGCCGGTTGCCGCGCCGATGCGGCCCACGCCGGGGATCGAGGAGGGCAGGCCCGTGGGCAGGCCTGTCGGCAGTGCCGTGGGCAGGCCTGTCGGCAGTGCCGTGGGCAGGCCGGACGGCAGGCTCGTGGCGCCCGTCGTGGGCAGGTCGGTGCCGTCGGAGCCGCAGCCGGCGGTCAGCCCGGCGAGTCCGGCGAGCGCCAGCCCGGCGGCGATCACCGCGGCCCGGTGACGGGTCGGGCGAGGCGACCGGTGCGCCGCCTCGAGAGCCTGGCTGTCCCGCATGGTGGTCCTCCTGGAGATCCCGTACGGCCGTCCGGTCCGGGGCCGCTGTGCGCCGGTCCGTCCTGCGGGCGCCGGTCGTCCGCGTTGGCCCCGGTTTCCTCGCCGACCCTAGCCCGGGCGCTCGGGAACGCGACGCACGGTGTCGGCAGGGCGTCAGCCGGCGCGGGCGCGTCGCCGCGTCGCCGGCTCCACCCGGAGGGCGACGGGTTGCCCCCGTCTGGGTGGCACCTTTGGGCGGGTCGGCACCTACGGAAGCACAAGGACCGCCCATCGGTGGCGCCAGGAGGGAGGCGTGCCGGGGGCCGGCTCCGGGCCGCGACCAGCGGGTGTGAGCACTGACCTGGGGGGGCTACCGGGCGGCAACCTTAAGATGATGCAAAATTTCGTGTTTGCGGCACGAGGAAGGTTTCGTGATGGTAGGGGCGGGGAATGCGGCAGGGTAGGTCTTGCCGTGTTTGTCCGCTTCATCCGATCCTGGAGGGGTTGATCGACATGCCGGAGTCGACGACGGGCGGCGCGACGGGCGCACGCCGCACGTCTCCGCCGCCGGGTGTCGCTCTCCGTGGCGAGGCCTGCGGGGGCGAGGTAGCTTTCCGATTTGTACCGATACAGCACGATCTCTCGACACTCTAAGTGAGGGTATGTGTGCAGTACGAACTTCGGCGTGTCCCGTCCAGGTGTTCCGTGGTGAACCCTCGACCGCTGTACCTTCCCTGAGCGTGGCAGTCACCAACAACGGGGTGATCGGTGTGGCCCTCGGCTACATCGAGGCGAACCCGGATGAGATGGAGCTGCTGCGGTCACTCGTCGTGCTCGCGCTCCACGGGCCGTCGATCACGGCGCGCAGCACGACTCCGGCCCACGTCACCTGCCGTGCCGCGATCGTGTCCCCGGACTGGCGGGTCCTGGAGGTCATGGACGGCACGACGTCCCGCTGGCACCTGCCGGGCGGCCACGTCGACGCCGACGACTCGTCCCTGCTCGGCGCCGCCCTGGGCCTCGCCGCCCGCCGCGCCGGGGTCGAGACGAACATGGTCATCCCCGGCGGGATCATCCCGTTCGACGTCGACGCGACCGTCATCGAGGCCGCGCCGCTGCTCGGCGAGCCGGCCCACGTCCACTACGACATGACGTACCTGTTCCACATCGAGGATCGCAGCCTCGCCGTGCCCGACGCCGCCGCGAACCGCATCCGCTGGATCGATCCCGGGCAGGTCGACGGCCGGCTCGGCACCAAGCTCAGCCGCGCCTCCCGGGCGGCCCGGCTCGTTCCCTGACCTCGCCGGCGCCCGGCGATGACGGCGGCCGCCACCGGCGGCCCGCGACGATCGTCGGGCTCGCCGCGGCGGTGGACCGGGCCGACGCGCTGCTCGCACGGAGCGCGGGCCGACGCCTGCTCGGGATCGTCGGCCCGCCCGGCGCGGGCAAGAGCACCCTCGCCGAGCGGCTCGTCGCCGAACTCGAGGCACGGCACGCCCGCCCGGCTCCGCTCGCCGGACCGGCCGCTGTCGCCGGCCGGGTCTCGCCCGCCGGCCGGGTCTCGCCCGCCGGGCAGGCGCCGCTCGTCGGGCAGGCGCCGATGGACGGCTTCCACCTGCCCGGCGCCGAGCTGCGCCGCCGCGGCCTCGCCGGGCGCAAGGGCGCGCCGGACACGTTCGACGCCGCCGGCTACGCGGCGCTGCTGGCCAGCCTGCGCGCCGACGGGCTCCCGCAGGTGCGGGCGCCGTCGTTCGACCGTGACCTGGACGAGCCGGTGCCCGGCACCCACCTGATCACGCCAGACGTCCGCCTGGTCGTCTGCGAGGGCAACTACCTGCTGCTCACCAGCGGCGACTGGGCGCTGGTGCGGCCCTCGCTCGACGAGACGTGGTACCTGCGCGCGGACGTCGAGCTCACCCGGCCCCGGCTCCTCGCCCGGCACCGGGCCGGTGGGCTCGACGCGCGGCAGGCCCGGGAACTGGTCGAGGGCAACGACCTTCCCAACGGCCGCCTCGTCGCCGCGACGGCGCGCCGCGCCGACCACGTCGTGGAGCTGGCTCCCGGCGAACTGGGGTGACGTCCCAGCGGATATCGATGTGTTGTTTTCGGCGCCGGGTTGTCACGGTGACGACTGCCGTCAATATGGTCTTATAGCGTCGTTGTGGAACATCGTCGAGGAAACATCCTTGTGGCTCGGCGGCGCCGGCTTTTCGTCGGCGTAAAAGGTGGAAGTCGTTTGCTTCGGCCTCTTCTGGTAATGGTCCGTATTAGTTAGACAGGCGGCGTGCAGGGGAGATGGGTACGCCGAAGGGGTGTCGTGGTCGCCGGGCTGACGGCGGCGGCCGTCGGGGGTGGAGCACTGCTGGGGTCGGGCGGCGGCGCCGCACCGGCGGGCGGCGGCAGTCCGGCTGCCGCCGGGTCGAGAAGCACCGTGCCGGCGAGGATCGCCGCCGACTGGCCGGGGGGCGTCTCCTCCGCGCTGGGCGACGGCGTGGTGCGCAGGGCTCGACCGGCCGGCGGCGCGCTCACGGTCCAGCCGGTGGCCGCGACCTCCACCTCCACCTCCACCTCCACCTCGACCTCCACCTCCACCTCCACCTCCACCTCCACCTCCACCTCCACCTCGACCGCGACGTCCTCGTCGGCGGCGCGGACGTCGCCGGCGGCCGGCTCCGCGGCGACGGGCGGCGGGCTCGCCGCGTCGTTCCGGGCCTACCTGCGCGGGCGGCCGGGGCACGTCAGCGTCGCCCTGTACGACGCGGTGGCCGGGACCACCGTCGCCGTCACCGATCCGGCCGTGTCGGGGTACGAGACGGCCAGCTCCGTCAAGCTCGACATCCTCACCGCGCTCGTGCTGCGGGCCGGTGCGTCCGGCCAGCTCACGGCGCGGCAGAAGGCGCTGGCCCGCACCATGATCTCGGTGAGCGACAACGGTGCCGCGAGCGCCCTGTGGGCCGACGCCGGCGGCGCGGCGGGGATGAAGGCGTTCTTCGCCCGGCTCGGGATGCGGGCGACGACGGCGGGTCCGGGCGGCAGGTGGGGCCTGACCCGCACGACCGCGGCGGACCAGCTGGCCGTGCTGCGGGCCATCGCCTATCCGGGCGTGCTGACGGCGGCGCAGCGCGGGGTCGTCAGCGGGCTGCTGCGCACGGTCGTGCCCTCGCAGCGCTGGGGGCTGACCGGCGGCGTGCCGGCCGGCGTCACGGTGGACCTGAAGAACGGCTGGCTGCCGCGGTCGAGCGGTTGGGTGATCACCAGCCTGGCGCACGTCCACGGCGCCGGCCGCGACTATGTGATGGCGGTCTACACGAAGAACGGGCCGAGCATGTCCTCCGGCGTGAGCACCGTCGCCGGCCTGTCCGCGCTGGCCTGGCGCGCCGTGGGGGTGTCCGTGGCGGCCCGGTAGCGTGCCCTCGCCGTCGGCGCCGTCACGGGCGGGGGACCGGGAGCCTGGGCCCGGCCCATGACGGGCGCTGGCGGGACGGTGCGCCACCGGGCGCGGGGGCGCCGGGTGGGTCCTAGGCGCTGAAGCGGGCGACGGCCCGCATCTTGTTCGTCGCGTCGAGCGCGGCGACCTTGTAGGACTCGGCGAGCGTCGGGTAGTTGAACACGCTGTCGACGAGGTAGTCGATCGTGCCTTCGCAACCCATGACGGTCTGCCCGATGTGGATCAGCTCGGTGGCGCCGGTGCCGAAGACGTGCACGCCGAGCAGCCGCCGGTTCTCCGGGCTGACCAGCAGCTTGAGCATCCCGTACGAGTCCCCGAGGATCGCCCCGCGGGCGAGCTCACGGTAGCGGGCGATGCCCACCTCGAACGGGATGGCCTGCTCGGTCAGCTCGTCCTCGGTGCGCCCGACGTAGGAGATCTCCGGGATGGTGTAGATCCCGATCGGCATGAGCTCGGCGCGCAGCGCGTTGACCTCCTCCCCGCACGCGGAGTACGCGGCGAGGCGGCCCTGCTCCATCGACGTCGCGGCGAGCGCGGGGAACCCGATCACGTCGCCGACGGCGTAGATGTGCTCGACCTCGGTGCGGAAGTCCGAGCCGACCTTGATCCGCCCGCGGTTGTCCGCGGACAGGCCCGCGGCGGGCAGGTTGAGGATGTCGGTGAGGCCCTGGCGGCCGGCGGAGTACATCACCGTGTCCGCCGGGAGCTTCTTGCCGCTCTCCAGCAGCGTCAGCGTCCCGCCGTTGTGCCGCTCGACGGAGACCACCGACTCGCGGAACCGGAACGTCACCGCCAGGTCCCGCAGCTGGTACTTCAGCGCCTCGACGATCTCCACGTCACAGAAGTCGAGCATCCGGTCTCGGCGCTCGACGACGGTGACCTTGGTGCCCAGCGCCGCGAACATCGAGGCGTACTCGATACCGATGACCCCGGCACCGACCACGACCATCGACCGCGGCAGCTTCTCGAGGGCGAGGATCTGGTCGCTGTCGACGACCGTGCGGCCGTCGAAGTCGACCGTGTCCGGCCGGGCGGGCCGGGTGCCCGTCGCGATGATGATCCGCTCGGCGTGGACCCGCCGGTCCTCGATCTCGCCCGCCGCCCGCACGCTCACCGTGTGCGGGTCGATGAAGCTCGCCAGCCCCGTCAGCAGCGTGACGTGGTTGCGGCTGAGCTGGCTGCGGATCACGTCGATCTCGCGGCTGATCACATGCCGGGTTCGGGCGGACAGATCACCGACGGTGATGTCGTCCTTCACCCGATAGCTCGACCCGTACAACTCGCGCTGCGACATGCCCGTCAGGTAGAGGACGGCCTCCCGCAGCGTCTTCGACGGGATCGTGCCAGTGTTGATACTGACCCCGCCGATCATCTCCCGCTTGTCCACGATCGCGACCCGCCGGCCGAGCTTCGCGGCCGCGATGGCAGCCTTCTGCCCGCCGGGTCCGGACCCGATGACGAGGACGTCATAGTCGAACACCGTCACCTCCCCGCATTCTTTCCGGCTCCCGGTAGAACCAGAGGCTATCTGCCGTGAGGGGTCGGGTCGGCAGGTTGCACGGTCTTGTTACGTTTATTTCTCCTCCGGGCTTTCCCGCCAGTGTTTCAGCCATGCGATATCACGCGGCGTAGATGGCACGGATTCCGTCCGTGATAACCAGGATGTGCCGTTGCGCCCGACGCGGTCGCCTCCGTGCCGGCCGCCGGTCCGGCCGCCCAGCCCCGCCATCCGGTCGTTCGGCGAGATGGTGCCCGGGTACCCGTAACGCACGCGTCGCTGTCTCGTTAGACAGGGCGCGGGGATCGTGGAGGCTGTCTGGGGGGTCTTCCACGGTCCCCGCCGTGGCCGCGCCCAGCGGGTCATCGCTGCCGGGACGGACGCCCGCCCACGCGTCACGGGCGGTGCGCGGGAGCCGATGACGGCCCTGGCGGCGGCCACGGTCGGGCGCCGGCCCCGGAGTGGCGTCACTCCGGGGCCGGCCCGTAGGCATCGCCGCGCGTGACTCCGGGCCCCCGTGGGCCCGGAGCCCGCCTCTCATGCTGGTTACGGTGGTTACGGGTGCGTCATCGAGAGCACGTCGAGGGCGGCGTCGAGCTGGGCCTCGGTGAGCTTGCCGGCCTCGATGTAGCCGCGCTCGAGCACGACCTCGCGGATCGTCTTCTCCTCGGCGAGCGACAGCTTCGCCACCTTCGCCGCCTCCTCGTACCCGATGTACTTGTTGAGCGGGGTGACGATGGACGGCGACGACTCGGCGTACCGCCGGCACCTCTCGACGTTGGCCCTGATCCCGTCGACACACTTGTCGGCGAGCAGGCGGCTGATCGTCGACAGGATGTGGATCGACTCCAGCAGGTTGCGGGCGATCACCGGCAGCATGACGTTGAGCTCGAAGTTGCCCGCCGAACCGCCGAACGCGACGGCCGCGTCGTTCCCGACGACCTGCGCGACGACCTGGCAGACCGCCTCCGGGATCACCGGGTTGACCTTGCCGGGCATGATCGACGAGCCCGGCTGCAGGTCGGGCAGGTGGATCTCGCCGAGCCCCGCCCGCGGCCCGGACGAGGCCCAGCGCAGGTCGTTCGCGATCTTGTAGAGCGACAGTGCGATGACCCGCAGCACGCCGGACGCCTCGACGAGCCCGTCCCGCGACGCCTGCGCCTCGAAGTGGTTGCGGGCCTCGGTCAGCGGCAGGCCGGTGCTCGCCGCCAGCTCCGCGATGACGGCGGCGGAGAAGCCGGGCGGCGTGTTGATCCCGGTGCCGACCGCGGTGCCACCAAGGGGCAGCTCCCCGACCCGGGGCAGCGCCACGTTCAGGCGCTCGACGCCGAGCCGGACCGCCGCCGCGTACCCGCCGAACTCCTGCCCGAGGGTCACCGGGGTGGCGTCCATCAGGTGCGTGCGACCCGACTTCACCACGTCAGCGAACTCGGCCTCCTTGCGGCCCAGCGACGCCGCCAGGTGCTCCAGCGCCGGGATCAGCTCCTGGACGATGCCCTGGGTGGCGGCGACGTGGATCGACGACGGGAACACGTCGTTCGACGACTGCGACGCGTTGACGTGGTCGTTCGGGTGCACCGGCCGGCCGAGCCGCTCGGAGGCCAGTGACGCGAGCACCTCGTTGGTGTTCATGTTCGACGACGTGCCGCTGCCCGTCTGGAAGACGTCGAGCGGGAAGTGCTCGTCCCAGTCACCCCGGGCGACGTCGGCGGCGGCATCGGAGATCGCCTCGGCGATGTCGGCGTCGAGCACGCCGAGCTTGGCGTTCACGGTCGCCGCGGCCGCCTTGATCCGCGCGAGCGCCTGGATGTGCGCGCGGGAGATGCGCTGGCCGGAGACGGGGAAGTTCTCCACCGCCCGCTGCGTCTGGGCCCGCCACCGGGCCGACGCCGGTACCCGGACGTCGCCCATGCTGTCGTGCTCGATGCGGTATTCCTGCTCGCTCATGCGCCCGTTCTCCCGAAGTTCCGTCATCATCGACTCCCGCCGGCAGCCGGCGACGCGGCCGCGGCCGACGCCCCGGCTGGCAGCGGCCAGCTGGTCTGCACGCCGGCGCCCACCCTCCGGCGGAAGGCCGCGCGGACGCCGGCCCCAGGGGCGACCCTAGGACATGTTCGGCGGACGGCGCCCGTTCCGATCCGGGCCATGGGCGCTCTCACAGTCCTTCCCGCCGGGGCGGCCCTTCGACCGTCGTCGGCTGGCCGGGCACGGACGGTCACCGCGGTGGGCGCGGGAGAAAACGGCGACGCCGCGACGCGGGAGGCGTCGCGGCGTCGGGATGGAGCCCGGAGGCCGGGCCAGGTACGGGTGCCTCGGTCAGGAGGCGGCGGTCTCGCGCTCGTGGGCGCGCAGGTCGCGGCGGAGCTCCGGGGGGAGAGCGAACAGGAGGTGCTCCTCGGCGGAGGTGACCTCCTCGACGTCGGCGAAGCCGCGCTCGGCGAGCCAGGCCATGACGCCGGTGACGAGCTCCTCGGGAACCGACGCGCCGGAGGTGACGCCGACGGTCTCGACGCCGTCGAGCCAGCCCGCGTCGACCTCGGTGGAGTCGTCGACGAGGTAGGAGGCGGGGACGCCGGCGTCGAGGGCGACCTCGACGAGGCGGACCGAGTTCGACGAGTTGCGCGAGCCGACGACGATGAGCAGGTCGACCTTCTCGGCGATCTCCTTGACGGCGACCTGGCGGTTCTGCGTCGCGTAGCAGATGTCCGAGTTCGGCGGGCCCTGCAGGTGCGGGAAGCGCTCGCGCAGGGCGTGCACGGTGGTCATCGTCTCGTCGACGGACAGCGTCGTCTGGGAGAGGAAGGCGACCCGCTCCGGGTCGCGCACGTTGACCCCGGCGGCGTCCTCGGGACCGTCGACCAGGTGGATGCGGTCGGGCGCCTGCCCGGTGGTGCCGACGACCTCCTCGTGGCCCTCGTGGCCGATGAGCAGGATGTCGTAGTCCTCACGGGCGAACCGACGCGCCTCGGAGTGCACTTTGCTGACGAGTGGACAGGTGGCATCGATGGTGCGCAGCTGGCGCGCTGAGGCCTCCTCGTGCACGGTCGGCGCGACGCCGTGCGCGGAGAAGACGACCGTGGCACCCTCGGGCACCTCATCGGTCTCGTCGACGAAGATGGCACCCTTGGCCTCCAGCGTCGTCACGACGTGAAGGTTGTGCACAATCTGCTTGCGTACGTAGACAGGTGAGCCGTAGAGCTCCAGCGCCTTCTCCACGGTCACGACAGCTCGATCGACACCGGCGCAGTAGCCGCGCGGCTTGGCAAGAAGGACCCGGCCCATGCTGGGCAGTCTACGCTGCGCGGGGCGGGCTGGAAGAGGCGCGGGCGATGCATCACCCGATGGCGACAACGTCCGATCCGGTCCGGGGGTGGCGGTCGACGGGACCTCGCGGGTCCGGTCACAGGTCCCCGCTACCGTGCCCCGCATGGCCCTGACCTCGACTCCCGAACAGCCCCTGCCGGTGCGCACGGTCTCGCGCGCGGTCGGGGACTGGATCCACCGACTCGGCCGGGTATGGGTCGAGGGGCAGGTGACCCAGCTCGTCCGCCGCCCCGGAATGGGCACTGTCTTCCTCACCCTGCGGGACCCCGTCGCGGACATCTCCCTGCGGGTCACCTGCCCCCGGGCGGTCTGCGAGGCGGTCGGCCCCGCGCTGGTCGACGGTGCCCGGGTGGTCGTCTGGGGGAAGCCGTCGTTTCACCCGGGGCGGGGCACGCTTTCCCTTGCGGTGGTGGAGATTCGCCCGCTCGGCGCGGGGGCGTTGCTGGCCCGGCTGGAGCAGTTGCGGGCGACGCTCGCCGCCGAGGGCCTGTTCGCGGCGGGCCGCAAGCGCCGCCCGCCGTTCCTGCCGGCGGCCGTCGGGCTGATCACCGGGCGGGCCAGCGCCGCCGAGCGGGACGTCGTTGAGAACGCCCGGCGGCGCTGGCCGGCGGTGCGGATCGTGCTGCGGGAGGTGGCCGTCCAGGGGCCGCTGGCGGTGTCCCAGGTGATCGACGCGTTGGCCGAGCTCGACCGGATCGCCGAGGTCGAGGTGATCGTCATCGCCCGCGGCGGCGGCTCGCTGGAGGACCTGCTGCCGTTCTCCGACGAGGCGCTGCTACGCGCCGTGGTGGCCGCGCGGACCCCGGTGGTGTCGGCCATCGGACACGAGCAGGACGCGCCGCTGCTCGACTTCGTCGCCGACGTGCGCGCGTCCACACCGACGGACGCCGCCAAGCGGATCGTGCCGGACGTCGGCGAGCAGTCGGCCGCCGTCGCCCAGCTGCGTGCCCGCGCTCGCCGCACGGTCGAGCACCGGCTCGACCGGGAGGAGCGCCACCTCGCCGACCTGCGCCGGCGGCCCGCCCTCGCCGCGCCGGGGCGCGACCTGGACCGCCGCGAGCAGGACGTCGCCGCGCTGCTGGCCCGGTCCCGCCGCTGCGTCCACCACGCGCTCGACGTCACCGAGCGCGACCTGGTGTCCACCCGGGCACGGATGCGGGCACTGTCGCCGGCCGCCACGCTCGACCGCGGGTACGCCGTCGTGCAGCGGGAGTCCGACGGCGCGGTCGTGCGCGCGCCCGGGCAGGTCGGGCCGGGGGAGCGGCTCGCCCTGCGCCTGGCCGGCGGCCAGCTGCGCGCCGAGGCCGTCGCGGACTGAACCGCCGCGCGCCGGCGCGCGCGTCAGGTGGCGGGCTGGTCGGCGGCGGTCAGCCGGGTGCGGGCGCCCTCCAGCAGGGACTGGCAGACCCGGGCCAGCTCCTCGCCGCGCTCCCACAGCGCGAGTGACTCCTCCAACGACACCCCGCCGGCCTCCAGCCGGTGCACGACATCCTCCAGCTCGGCCCGCGCCGCCTCATAGCTCGGCGCGGACGGCCTGGGGCCATCGAACGCCGGGTCCCCGGCCGCCGGACCGCCGGGCGCCGGACCGCCGGGCGTCGGACCGCCGGGCGTCGAGGCGTTGGACGACGGGCCTTCGGACATCGCCACCTCCGGGTGCCTTCTATTGCTCAAATCCCGGCCAACCCGAAACCGTGGCCCCATCGGGGCGCAGGGCGCGGCGCAGGCGGTGCGAGCACAATTCGAACAGCACGCGTCAGCCTATTGCGCAGCCGATCCGACACCTCGCACGCACGTGCTTCGGAGGGGGCAATGCCACCCTCGCCCAGCGCAACGTGATATCAATCGGGCGACAATCGTGGTCGAAGTGGGTTGGCCTGGTGGAGACCCATAGTACAAGGTCACTGCAGGACGTTTCCGATTGGCGGCGGTCCGCGGTTGCGTGGGCCCCGCTCGGCTGACCGCCCGCCTGGCGCGGGCGGCTCGGAGGTACCAGCACATGCCCGGCGCACGTCCGTCCCCCCGACGTCCCGCCGTCGGAGATCACTTCAGTCGGCAGGCGGTCTCCGCCGCCGACGCGGCGTTCCCCGGCCCCCGTTCCCACCGGTCGGGGCCGGGTCCGGCCGCCGGCGCCTGGTCGCGCGCCCGGGCCAGCCGCCCGCTCCTGCGGCGCGCGGTCGGCCTCATCGTGGGAATGGCCGTCCTCATTCCGGCGGCCACCGCGCTGGACGGTTCACGCAGCCCGCACGTCTCCCACCCGACCCGGCCGCCTTCCGTGGCCGCCGGGGTCGCCCAGCACTAGCTAGGCCGTGCCTCGGGTTGCGATCTTTGTGTCGGGCAGTCGCGTCAGCGGTCCGAGGCCGTTCACGGCCGGCGGTCCTTGACAGCGTTCTGACACCGTCACCGCGTTCGCTGTCAGAAACCTAGGGACAAACCGGACACGACACGCCAGGAAATTGGCATCACGCCGCCTTCCCCTGCGGCCACTCCCCCTCCACGGGAAGTCCCCCGCCTCCTCGCCGTTCCGGCCGCCACCCACACCAAGATTGATCATGAATGGGTGGTGTCGGGGCGCCGCAGGCGGGCGGCGGCGTCCACACGAGGACGGCCCGAGAGATCACACCTCGACACGCGGCCTAGGTCTCGCGTCGAGACGCCGATGCCGATGCCGGCGACGGCGCGGGTCGCCCAGCCACCAGGTGGCGCGTCGAGGTGTGATCTCCCGTCAGAACCCTCGGGGGCGGGGTACGAGGCGCGGACGTCAGCCGCCGCCGGTGGCCTCGACCGGGCGCAGTGACCGCGCGAGCGTGACCAGGTCCGGCTGGTCGGCGCCGCCGCCGTGGCCGCCGCCACCGTCGTCGATGACCACGGTGAGGCCGTCGTCGGCGCGGCTGATCGCCACATGGCCGGCGGAGTCGGGGCGCGCCTGCCACGTGACGCCGTCGACGTCCACGGTCCCGCGGGCGGGTCGGTCGCCGAGCAGCTTCTGCACCGCGTCCGGCGCGTTGCTCTCCCGCAGCCGGGCGTACGTCCGGCTGCCGGGCCGGTCGATGACGTAGCCGATGGTCACCTCGGCGACGGTGTCGCCGGCGCCGCCCTCGGGCACGGTCATCCGCACCGAGGTCGCCTTCCACAGATCGGCGGGCAGGCCGGCGGGTGCGAGCGGGGTGTAGGGGGTCTGCCGGGCGAACGCCGTCATCGGCTCGGCGGTCGGGACGACCTTGATGGCCTGCTCGTCGCTGCCGCGCGGTATCACGAAGATGACGAAGACGAGGACGCCGGCCATCACCGCGCCGAGGGAGAGCACCATGTCGCGGACCGTCTCCTGGCCGCGTCGCTGTCGTTGTGCCACGTCCCCATCTTCCAGGTAAGCGCCGGCCGGCGGCGGCGCGGGAGCGGCTGGACGGGCCCCATCCGGCCTGGCTGTGGCCGGGATCTCGCCCACGGTGGGTCGCTGGGCGCGCGCCACCCGTGGGAACCGCCCGTACGAGCGCGGGCGGCCGTCACGCCCCCTCCGCGTGACGGCCACCCGATCAAAGCGTTGGACGCGTGTGTGGGGCGGAAGGTTGCACGGAAATTTTCGGCCTGCCTCGTGTCGCCCGTACGACAGACGGGAGGTGCGATCCGGTCCGCGCGCTCCGGTTGTCGGCGGTACCGTTGAGGCGGGTAGCGGACGTCACCCCCGCTCGTATCACGGGCGCCCGGGCAGCGGCCGAACTAGGCTCACGGCCGTGCCTTCCGCTCCCCATGCCTCCGCCGCCAGGCCCGACTCGGCCGTGCCCGACACGCTGGCCGTGCAGGAGCAGGCCCCGGACCGCAACCTCGCTCTCGAACTCGTCCGTGTGACCGAGGCCGCCGCGCTCGCCGCCGCGCGCTGGGTCGGCCGCGGTGACAAGAACGGCGCCGACGGCGCCGCCGTCGACGCCATGCGCAGGCTCGTCGGCACCGTGTCGATGCGCGGCGTCGTCGTCATCGGCGAGGGGGAGAAGGACGAGGCCCCCATGCTGTTCAACGGCGAGCAGGTCGGCTCGGGCGAGGGCCCGGAGTGTGACGTGGCCGTCGATCCGGTCGACGGGACGACCCTGACCTCCAAGGGCATGAACAACGCCGTGTCGGTGATGGCGGTCAGCGAGCGCGGCTCGATGTACGACGCCAGCGCCTGCTTCTACATGGAGAAGCTGGTCACCGGCCCCGAAGCGGCCGCCGTGGTGGACATCACGGCGTCGGTCGAGGACAACGTGCGGGCGGTCGCGAAGGCGAAGGCGGTGCACCCGCGCGACGTCACCGTGGTCGTCCTCGATCGTCCCCGGCACACCGAGCTGGTCGAGCAGATCCGCGCCGCCGGCGCCCGGGTGAAGCTGATCTCCGACGGCGACGTGGCCGGCGCGGTGATGGCCGCGACCTCGGGCACCGGCGTCGACCTGCTGCTCGGGGTCGGCGGCACGCCGGAGGGGATCATCGCCGCCTGCGCGGTCACCTGCCTCGGCGGAGTGATCCAGGGTCGGCTGTGGCCCAAGGACGACGCCGAGCGCCGCAAGGTCGTCGAGCTCGGCCACGATCCCGCCCGGGTGCTGTCCACCCGCGACCTGGTGGCCAGCGACAACGTCTTCTTCGTCGCGACCGGAATCACGGATGGCGAGCTGCTGGCCGGGGTACGGTACCGGCCGGGTGGAGCCAACACGTCCTCGCTGGTCATGCGGTCGCGGTCGGGCACCATCCGGCGCGTGGACAGCCAGCACCAGCTGACCAAGCTGCAGGCGTACTCCACCGTCCCGTTCTGAGGTCACGGCGGGAGGCGATCGCGTGGCGCGGCTGATCGGCTCGTCGCCGCGCCCCGCCGTCACCGCGCTGCGGCCGTCGGTGGTGTTCGCCCGCCTCGACCGGCCGGGGCCGCACGGCAGCGCGGCGGAGGTCCGCACGCTGCCGGCGGCCGTCCGGCGCTTCCTGCGTCATCCGCGGCCTCGGGTGCTGGTCGGCTGCGTGGGCCTGCTCGGCGCTGTGCGGATGGCCCGCGGGCCGTGGCGCCGGCGGGACCTCGGCGTCGCCGTGGCCGCCGCTGTCGCGCAGCCGTTCGTCGAATGGGGTGTGCACCGGCTGGTGCTGCACGCCCGGCCCGGTACCCGGCTCGGCGCCCTCGGCTACCAGGTCGCCGGCTACGGCCACGAGCAGCATCATCGCGACCCGGAAGACCTGGACACGATGTTCCTGCGCCCGCGCGAGGTGATCAGCGGCACCGCCGTCCTCGCCGTCCCGGCGCTGCTCGCGCCGCCGTGGGCGGCGACCGGGGCGCTGTGCGCGGGCCTCGGCGTCCTCGCCTACGACTGGACGCACTTCCTCATCCACAGCCGCGTCGCGCCGCGCTCGGCGTACTACCGGCGCCTGTGGCGGGGGCACCGGCTGCACCACTACCGCAACGAGCGGTTCTGGCTGGGGGTGACCAGCCCGCTCGGTGACATGGTGCTGCGGACCAGCCCGCCGAGGGACGCCGTGCCGCTGTCGCCGACCGCGCGGGGCGCCGCCGCGTAGGAGAGGTCGGAGCCGTCCGCGGCCGGCACGGCCGCCGGGGCGATGTCGGCACTGTCGGAGTCGCCGCCGCCGAGGCGCGGGCGGAACGGGCCGGCCTCGCGTGAGGTGCGGCGCGGCCGGAAGACCCGCCCGCGTGCCAGCACCGGGTGCGGTCCCGGCTGGCCCAGTCCGTCCAGCCAGGCGACGAGCCGGCTGTCCGGCGTCGTCGCCTCCACGGTCAGCCTGGCCAGGGCGAAGCGGTCGTCGTCGGGATGGGACAGGACGTCGCGCACCGCGCACGCCGAGCTGTAGCCGGCGGAGATCACCAGCTGGCGGACGGACAGATCGTAGCCGCCGCCCGGGTAGGCGAACGTGCGCGGCTCGTCGCCGACGGCCACCGCGAGCCGTCGCCGCGACAGGGTGAGCTCCGCGATCACGTCCGGGCGGGCCAGCTCGTTGAGCGGCCGACCGGTATGGCCGGAACCGCCGATCTCGATTCCCAGACCGCGGATCCTATGCAGGTCCGTCCGATGGAAATAGCCCGGATCACCTACTCGGGAACTGGTGACGAACACGGTGGCCGTCAGCCCGGACTCGGCCAGCTGGCGCAGGGCGCTCATTGTTTCGGCGCCGCCGTCGTCAATCGTGATGATGACCGGATTCCCGGGGGCGGACGCGGTGCCGACGGTGGCGACGTGACCGGAGACCGTCATCGGCACCCGCCCGGAGGCCGTGATCAGCCGACAGTGGCGCGCGAACGTGGCCAGCGGCATCGGCCGGCGCCGGGCGCCCCGGGAGGTGTGCGGGTCGAGCGAGCGGTAGCGCAGGACCGGGATCACCTGGCCGCGCCGGATCGAGGGCCGGCCGGGCATCACCGCGGGCCGGGCACGGCGGCGCGGCGTGGGCCGGGCGGGGCGTCCGGAGCGAACGACAAGCGGGCCTCCCTGCGATCGCCGCGACGGCGGACGCGGCATCGGATGATTGCGCGGAAGTACGTCCGGATGGAGCCGTGATGCGGCATGAAATGTAGCACGAGCGGCTGCAATGGCTGGGGAGGCGGCGGTGGTGCCTATCTCGCCGATCGACTGTCTCCGCAGGTCATCCTTAGGCAAATTAAGAAAGCAGAACTCTTCGCGGCCGAGTCGTGGTGGAAAACGCGCGGTGTGGGTTGGTCGAAGACCGTGTGGGCGTTGTGCACCAATGGCGTGGATGATGGGCCGGTGGTGCCCGTCGGATCAGGGCGCGGAGCCCGGGGCGGAGCCGGAGTCGCGGCGTACGCGGGAGAATGTCCGGCAGTCGCAGCGGGCGCAGTCGTTGCCTCGGCGGTAGTGCCGGTGCTCGTCGCGGTGGTGGCCGCAGCGACAGCGGTTCCACCAGGAGGAAATCCCTCTCACGGCATCCCCTTGTGTCGGCGTCACCGATCCGTGACCTTACCGGCAGCCGATGTCGTGACGGGACTCACGTGGGTGCCGTGCTCGCGTCGTGGTGCCGTGCTCGCGTCGTGGTGCCGTGCTCGCGTCGTGGTGCCGTGCTCGCGTCGTGGTGCCGTGCTCGCGTCGTGGTGCCGTGCTCGCGTCGTGGTGCCGTGCTCGCGTCGTGGTGCCGGCACGGACAGATCGCAGAGTTACAGGTCGGGGCGTCGGCGGCGGTCGCCGGCGGACTGGGCGAGGGCGCGGGCCCGCTCCCGCCGGGCGATCTGGGCGCGCCGGCCGCGGAACAGTGCGATCGCGGTCACCAGCAGGAAGGCGGCCAGCAGGATCGGCGCGTGCAGGATCATCTCGGATCCGATGTCGAGCGCCTTGTTCTTCAGCCCGGAACTACCGTCGCCGGTGGACGGGTCGAGGTAGCCGACGCCGATCGTGATGAGCGCATACACGAGCGGCGGCATGATCACGACGCCGATCAGATCGTCGGTATGGACCCGCACCGCCACCAGAACGCAGCCGCCGATGAACAGCACCCCGAAGCCATAGGACAGCGAGCCGAACGCCACCGAGTCGATGAGGGCACCGAGACCGCCGATGACCAGGACGACGAGGGCGGTGCCGAGCGCGGTAAGACCTCGCCGGCTGCCTGTGAACAGCGTGGGCGGCGGCGCCGACGAGCGACCGCGTGAGCCGCGGACATACGGGTCGTCGAACCTGTCGGCGCGCGCGGACCTTCCCTGCGGCCCGGCTGACTGCCGATGTGGCGGCACACTCACGAACGCAAGGTACCGCTCGCGGATTTCCAATGCGTCAGGACGATGCATCAGACGGCCGCTTCCGCCTGTGCACCGGAACTTTCGGTGGCCGGATCGCTCCATTCCGTGGGGTCGTCATCGTCTTTCTGGCCGTTTGCCCTCGATGTCCTCCAAACGTTGCCGGGACGGTCGCTGGTCAGGTCCGATACCCGACATCGTCTTGCTCGGCGGCCGGAGACTCCCCAGTCGGCGCGGCGGGCGGGGGCGCGGGCCGGTCGGCCGGGATGCCGGCCAGCAGCTCCGCGGCCGACAGCGGGCGCACACCCGTCTCGACCGGGCCGGGGCTCGGCAGAGGCGCCTCGACGACCTCCATGGCGGCCAGCCGGCGTGCGGGGGTGAGCACCCTGCTCTCCAGCGAGCCGACCGTGGCGTTGAAATCGCCGACCGCGCGGCCGAGGGAACGGCCGAGCCGGTCGAGATGATCGCCGAGGGTGCCGAGCCGGGTGTAGAGGTCCCGGCCGAGCTCGAAGATCTCCTGCGTGCGCGCGGTCAGGGCCTCCTGCGTCCAGGCGTGCGCGATGGTCCGCAGCATCGCGATCAGGGTGGTCGGCGTCGCGATGATCACCTTGCGGGCGGCGGCGTGCTCCAGCAGCGTGGGGTCGTGGTCGAGCGCCGGGGCGAGGAACGCCTCGGCCGGCACGAACAGCACCACGAACTCCGGCGACGACGGCAGCCTCCGCCAGTAGGACTTGGCGGCCAGCCCGTCGACGTGGGCCCGCAGGTGACGGGCGTGGGCGGCCATCCGTCCGGCGCGGTACTCCTCGTCGGCGCTCTCGGCGGCGTCGAGGAAGGCGGCGAGCGGCACCTTCGCGTCGACCACCACGTTGCGCCCGCCGGCGAGGTGAACCACCATGTCCGGCCGCAGCGGGCCCTCGTCGCCGGCGACCGTCATCTGCTCGGTGAAGTCACAGCGGTTGAGCATGCCGGCGACCTCGGCGACCCGGCGCAGCTGCATCTCCCCCCAGGCGCCGCGCGCCTGCGGCCGCCGCAGCACGGTGACCAGCGCCGCCGTCTGCGTCCGCAGGTTCTCCGACGCCTCCCGGGCGAAGCGGACCTGCTCGACGAGGCCCGCATACGCCTCGGTGCGGGCCGTCTCCAGCTCGCGCAGCCGGCCCTCCACCCGCCCGAGGGCCTCCCGCAGCGGGGTGACCAGCGACTCCACGGCGGCGCGGCGGGCGTCGAGATCGCCGCGGGCGCGGGCACCGGCCTCGTCCAGCCGGGCGGTCGCGAGCTCCACCAGCTGTCGGCTCGCCCCCTCCAGCGCCTGCGCGGACAGCGCCTGGAAGCTCTCGGTGAGCCGCTGCTGGCTCTGTTCGACCAGAGCGACCCGCTCGTCCGCGGCGCGCCGCTCGTAGTCCAGCGCGGTGCGCAGGCCCTTCACGTCCGCCTCGGCCAGCTGGGCGCGCTCGGTGGCGGCCTCGGTGGCCGCCCGCGCGGCGTCCCGCTCGCGCAGGACGGTGGCGTGCGCGGCCGCCAGCGCCGCGTGCCGCGGATCGGCCAGCCGGCGGGCGGCGAGGAACCCGCCCACGGCGCCGAGGGCCAGCCCGACGAGGGTCAGGAACGCGCTGGTCGTGTTCACATCGCAAGGCAATCACGCCCCACCGACAGTTCCGCGGCGGCCGCGGCGGGCCGCGCCCGGCGGCCCGTAGACTGATCCGCCATGGGCTTGTCGATCGGTATCGTCGGGCTGCCCAACGTCGGCAAGTCCACGTTGTTCAACGCCCTGACGCGCAATGAGGTGCTCGCCGCGAACTACCCGTTCGCGACGATCGAGCCGAACGTCGGCGTCGTCGGCGTCCCCGACCCGCGTCTCGACGAGCTCGCGAAGCTGTACGACAGCGCCCGTGTGGTGCCGGCCACGGTCAGCTTCGTCGACATCGCCGGGCTCGTGCGCGGCGCGTCCGAGGGCCAGGGCCTGGGTAACCGGTTCCTCGCCAACATCCGCGAGTCCGACGCCGTCTGCCAGGTCGTGCGCGTCTTCTCCGATCCCGACGTCGTCCACGTCGAGGGCAGGGTCGACCCGCCGTCCGACATCGAGACGATCAACACCGAGCTCATCCTCGCCGACCTGCAGACCCTCGACGCCCGCCTGCCGAAGCTGGAGAAGGAGGCCCGCGCCGACAAGGCGAAGCAGCCCCTGCTCGCCGCGGTGAAGGCGGCCCGCGAGGTGCTCGACGCCGGCCGCACGATCTCCTCCGAGCCCTCGATCGACCGCGCCGAGCTGCGCGAGCTGTTCCTGCTCACCGCGAAGCCCTTCCTGTACGTCTTCAACGTCGACGAGGACGTGCTCGCCGACCCCGGCCGCCACAAGGAGCTCGTCGACTCGGTCGCGCCCGCCGACGCGATCGTCCTGTGCGCCAAGGTCGAGGCCGAACTCGCCGAGCTCGCCGACGCCGACGCCGCCGAGCTGCTCGCCTCCCTCGGCCAGGGCGAGAGCGGCCTGGCCCAGCTCGCCCGCATCGGCTTCCATACCCTCGGCCTGCAGACGTTCCTCACCGCGGGCCCGAAGGAGTCCCGCGCCTGGACCATCAGGGCCGGCGCGACCGCCCCCGAGGCCGCCGGCGCCATCCACACCGACTTCCAGCGCGGTTTCATCAAGGCCGAGATCGTCTCCTACGGCGACCTGATGTCCGCCGGCTCCATGACCGCCGCCCGCGCCGCCGGCCGGGTCCGCATGGAGGGCAAGGACTACGTCATGGCCGACGGCGACGTCGTCGAGTTCCGCTTCAACGTCTGAGCCATCGGTCCCGCGACAGCGTGGGGCCAACCCCTGGGCCACGTGGTCGATGCCTCACGGCCCCAGACGTTGCCTACGGTCTGAAACGACCGTGTCCTCATCTCGCGCGGCGGAGGCCCCATGCCCGACGGCGGGGATCACTACCGACCTGTCTCCCGGCCGTACGTCCGACGGTTCGAATACCGCTACACCGAGCACGTGTTCGACAAACTTCAGCTCATCGACATCGCGCTGGCCGAGTTCGAGCGCCTGCTCGGCGTTGGCGAGGTGATCGCGGAGGCGCCGAGCGGCCTGCTCGTCGTCCGCGAACTCGTCCTCCTGATCGAGTGGCTTCGACCGCTGCATGTCGTTGTCGGCGTTGCCGAGAGCCGGCGGTGCGAGACACTGATTACGGTCTACGAGCCGTACCCGGCGGAGTGGTCGGGCGATCTTCGGAGGAGGCGGTAGTGCGCTGCGACGAGTGCGGCAACGGCGAGATTCGCCCCGGCCTGAAGCCGAAGGTCGTGCAGCGGGACGGTCGGGTCGCGGTGGTGACGGACATCCCCGTGGACGAATGCCCGTCCTGCGGCAGGACATGGCTTGATGGTCACGTCGCCCGGCGGGTGGACGAGCTGTTCCGAGAGATGCTGGCCGCGGACCTCGTGGCGGTTCGTCCCTACCGGGAGGCCGCGGCGGCCGCCTGAGCGACCGGCGACGTGTCGATTTTCGCCTCAACGTCTGACCGGCTGGCCCGTGATCCGCCCGGATGGGCGGTCTGTCACGAAGGTGCGGGCGAGGCTCGGCGGCCACGGGGTACAACGGCCGAGAGCGCGGCGGTCGGTCCGCGTCGGCGAGGTCTCGGAGGGCGGGTGGCCGTGGCGGGCGACGACGGGCAGGCTGGCGACGGTCAGGACGTGGACGAGCGGGTGATCTGCCATCTGGTGGGGCGTTCGGCGTGGTCGGTGGGGGCGGCGGGGTATCGGCCGGCGAGCCTCGGGAGCGAGGGGTTCATCCACTTCTCCACGCCGGCGCAGGTCGTGGCCACCGCCAACCGGTTCTACCAGGGGCGGGACGACCTGCTCCTGGTCGTGGTCGACCCGGCACGGTTGAGCGCGCCGCTGCGCTGGGAGCCGCCCGCCGAGCCGGCCACCGCCGTGAGCCGGCCCGGTGCAGTGAGCCAGTCCAGTCCCGCGGGACCGGCCGGATCGGAGGAACCGGCGGTGCCCGGTGCGGTTGGGGCGGCCGGTTCAGCAAGGCAGAGTGTTCCCGCGGGAACGTCGGGCCTGGCGGGAGCCGTCCGGGCAGGGGGAACGGCGACGGCGGGTGGGGAGCTGTTTCCGCATCTGTACGGGCCGATCGACGCGGGGGCGGTGACGGCGGTGGTGCCGTTCCCGCCGGAGGCGGACGGGAGGTTCACCATTCCGTCCACCCTCTGGTGATCTCCAACCAGCAGACCGTGCCCGCCCAGGGGCCGAAGCGGGCGTAACGGGCGCGGATCGTCCGGTCGTCGGCGGGGCCGGACAGGTCCGCCACCTCGCCGACGCGTGCTCTCGCCCAGGTGTCCAGGGCGAGGCCGCGGGGGCGGCCGAGCAGGCCGAGCATCAGGTCCGCACTGACCGGTCCGAAGCCGGGCAGGGCGCGGATGGCCGCGGCGATCTCGTCGTCACTCAGGCGAGGCGAGGCGAGTGAGGCGGGCGAGGCGGGCGGGGCGTTGGGGCGCCAGGACTCGACGTCGAGGGTGCCGGCGTCGACGCGCTGCGCGAGCAGCGCGAGCGGGCCGGCGCGGTAGCCCCAGCCGGCCTGGTCACGCAGGATCTCGGGGCCCTCGTCGGCGACGGCGCGGGCCACCGCGGCGGGCTCGGGGAAGGCGCGTTCGCCGGCCGGGCCGCGGGCACCGAAGCGGTCGGTGAGCTCGGCGAGCATCGTGCGGGTCCGGGCGAGCGAGGCGTTCGTCGCCGCGAGCGCGCGGACGAGGTCCTCCCAGACGGTCGGGGACCGCAGCAGCCGGCCGTGCCCGCCCTCGGCGATCCAGGCCAGGCCGGTCTCGCCCGCGATGGCGGCGTACAGGCCGGACAGGTCCTCGTCGAGGGCGAGTGCGTGCCGCACCTGGCGGCGGATGGCGGCGGCGTCCGCTTCCTCGCCCGGTGTTCGTCCCCAGGTGACGGCCAGACTCTCGGGCTCGGGCTCGGGCTCGGGCGCGGGCTCGTGGACGGTGATGGTCAGCGCGCCGGCGTGGGGGAGGGTGAGGACGCGGTGCCAGGCATCGTGATCGACATCGAAGCAGGACGGCCCCAGCCCGCTGGCTGCGTGACTGAGTGTGACCGATGATAAGCGGAAGTTGGGCGGTAGCGGGGTGATCCGCAGAGCGCCCGCGCGGGGGAGGTCCGCGCCGGGGGGAAGCCGGCCGAACCGGCCCCCGGCGCGGATCTCCGCCGCCGCCTGTGCGCCCACGGCTTGCGCTCACCTCCCTGGACCCGGCCGAAAACGACGGATCCGTCAGAGGTGATCATGCCCCAGGTCGGGTCGATCAGCACTGCACACCGGGGAGGTTGATCAGTAGGACACCCCCGCGGCGCGCAGCAGGGCCGAGATACGACGGGCGAGTTCGATGTCGAGGTTCGTGACGCCGCCTACGGAGTGTGTCCAGACGGTGAAGGTGACGGTGCCGGGCCCGCGGTCGATCACGGGGTGGTGGTCCATCTCGTCGGCGGTGCGCATCACCTCGGCGCTGATGGCGTCGGCCTCGTCGCCGTCGACCATGATCCGCAGCTGGATCCGGTCGGCGTCGCCGAGCCAGCCGGGAAGCGCCGCCAGCGCGTCCGTGACCTCGGCGGTGTCCAGTTTGGTCGGCATCGGTGTGTGCTCCCTCCGTCCGGGCCCGCGGGATCCGACGCCCGCGGCCGGGGATGACTCCGGTGTGATGACTCCGGTGTGTTGCCTAACGGTTCGCGGGGCGGTCGGCGCGCTGACGCGCCGGGGATGCATGGCCCGATCGGGCCATGCGACCCGAACCGCCGGCATCCGATCCCAGGACGGCCGGAGTCTGGGAGAGTCCGGCACCATGAATGCGGATGTGAGCGGTCAGGGTGCCTGCGCCCTTCCCCCTCCGGTCACCCCACCGGCGCGGAGCGTAACGTCCGGGGCCGTGGCCGCTCCCGCGTCGAACGAGCCCGAGCCCGTCGCGCAGCCCGTCGCGCAGCCCGTCGCGCGGCCCGCCGCGGGGCCGGACCCGGCGCCGGGGAGGGGACGGCTGGTCGTCGCCGTGGCGCTGCTCGACGAGCGTCGCCGGGTGCTCGCCGCCCGCCGGCGCGAGCCGCCGGCGTACGCGGGGATGTGGGAGTTCCCGGGGGGCAAGGTCGAACCGGGCGAGACCGAGCTTGACGCGCTGGTCCGCGAGTGCCGGGAGGAGCTCGACGTCGAGATCGAGGTCGGGCCCGTGCTCGGGGAGGTGGAGCTGGCCCGGCCCGGCTGGGTGCTGCGGGTCTGGTTCGGTCGGATCACCGGTCGCGTCCCTCGGATGGTGGACCACGACGAGCTGCGGTGGCTGAGCGTCGCCGAACTGTACGACGTGCGGTGGATGCCGGCGGACGGCCCGCTGGTCGACCGGCTGCATCAGGTGCTGGCCGGCTCCGACACGGTCGGCTGGCCGGCTGGCTGAGACCTCCGTCTCAGCTGGCGAGGTGGTCGGTGGTGGGCCGGGCACGGACGGGCGGAACGGTCCGTACCATGGGTTGTGGTACGGCCGTCCGCCGCCGGCCGGTGTTGCGTCGGCGGGGGTGGTTCGCGCGCCCATGCGCCGCCGACCACTGGCCGTTGCCGGTGTCCTTTGTCTGTGTCCTTGCGGGGTCGAGAGCCCCATGTCCGCCCCGGAGCGCCTCACCGTGTCCACTCGTGCCGATCTTCGTAACGTGGCCATCATCGCCCACGTCGACCACGGCAAGACCACGCTCGTCGATGCCATGCTGCGCCAGTCCGGCGCCTTCGGGGAGCACGCCGAGCTCACCGACCGGGTGATGGACTCGATGGACCTGGAGCGCGAGAAGGGCATCACGATCCTCGCGAAGAACACCGCGGTCCGCTACGGCGACATCACGATCAACATCATCGACACGCCGGGCCACGCCGACTTCGGTGGCGAGGTCGAGCGCGGGCTGTCGATGGTCGATGGCGTGCTGCTGCTCGTCGACGCGAGCGAGGGCCCGCTGCCACAGACCCGGTTCGTGCTGCGCAAGGCGCTGGCCGCGCGGCTGCCGGTCGTCCTCGTCATCAACAAGGTCGACCGTTCGGACGCGCGCATCGCCGAGGTCGTCGACGAGGCGTACGAGCTGTTCCTCGACCTCGACGCGGACGAGGACCAGATCGACTTCCCGATCGTCTACTGCAACGCGAAGGCCGGCCGCGCCTCCACGACCCGCCCGGCGGACGGGTCGAGCCCGGACTCGCCCGACCTCAAGCCGCTGTTCGACCTGCTGCTCGACACCATCCCGGCGCCGTCGTTCGACCCGGAGGCGCCGCTGCAGGCGCTGGTGACGAACCTCGACGCGTCGCCCTACCTCGGCCGTCTGGCGCTGTGCCGGGTGCACAATGGCACGATCCGTCGGGGTCAGCAGGCCACGTTGTGCCGCGCCGACGGCACCCAGGCCCGGGTCAAGATCAGCGAGATGCTGATGACGCAGGCGCTGGAGCGGGTGCCGGCCGAGGAGGCGGGGCCGGGCGACATCATCGCCGTCGCAGGCATCCCGGACATCACGATCGGCGAGACGCTGGCCGACGCGGAGGACCCGCGCCCGCTGCCGGTGATCACGGTCGACGAGCCGTCGATCAGCATGACGATCGGCATCAACACCTCGCCGCTGGCCGGCAGGTCCGGCAAGAAGCTCACCGCCCGGCTGGTGAAGAACCGCCTCGACGCCGAGCTCGTCGGCAACGTGTCGATCCGGGTGCTGCCGACCGAGCGGCCGGACACCTGGGAGGTGCAGGGCCGCGGTGAGCTGCAGCTCGCCGTGCTCGTCGAGCTGATGCGCCGCGAGGAGTTCGAGCTCACCGTCGGCAAGCCGCAGGTCGTCACCCGGCTCGTCGACGGCAAGGTGCACGAGCCGGTCGAGCGCCTCACGATCGACGCGCCCGAGGAGTTCCTCGGCACGCTCACCCAGCTCCTCGCGCTGCGCAAGGGCCGGGTCGAGCAGATGATCAACCACGGCACCGGCTGGATCCGCCTCGAGTACCTGGTGCCGGCGCGCGGGCTGATCGGTTTCCGCACCGAGTTCCTCACCGAGACCCGCGGCACCGGCCTGCTGCACCACGTCTTCGAGGGCTACGAGCCCTGGTTCGGCGAGCTGCGCACCCGCGCGACCGGCTCGATGGTCGCCGACCGCAGCGGCCCGGCCACCGCCTACGCGCTGTTCAACCTCCAGGAGCGCGGCACGATGTTCATCCCGCCGACGACCGAGGTCTACGAGGGCATGATCGTCGGCGAGAACTCCCGGGCGGACGACATGGACGTCAACCCGACCAAGGAGAAGAAGCTCACCAACATGCGCTCGTCCACCGGCGACGAGCTGGTCCGGCTCACCCCGCACCGCACCCTCACCCTCGAGCAGGCGCTGGAGTTCTGCCGGGAGGACGAGTGCGTCGAGGTGACGCCCGGCTTCGTCCGGCTGCGCAAGGTGGCGCTGACCGCGGCCGAGCGCGAGAAGCTGCGGGCCCGCCGCCGCGCCTGATCTCCAGCCGGCCGCGGGCGCCGGGGATTGTCGGTGGCGGGTCGTAGGGTCGCGAATGTGACGTCTGCTGCCTCGCCGCCGAATCCGCCCCCGCCGACCGCCGCCGGTTCGCCGGCCGCGCGGCGGCTCATGGTCGTGCACGCGCACCCGGACGACGAGGTCATCTCGACCGGGATCGCGCTCGCCTCCTACGCCGCCGCGCCCGACACCTCCGTCACCCTCGTGACCTGCACGTTGGGGGAGGAGGGCGAGGTCCTCGTGCCGGAGCTGGTCAATCTGCGGGCCGATCTCGGCGACCAGCTCGGCGGCTACCGCATCGGCGAGCTCGCCGGCGCGTGTGCCGCCCTCGGCCTCACCGACCAGCGATTCCTCGGCGGTCCGGGCCGCTTCCGCGACAGTGGGATGATGGGCACCCCGCCCAACGACCATCCCCGCAGTTTCTGGCAGGCGGACCTGGACGAGTCCACCGCCGAGCTGGTCCGCATCGTCCGGGACGTCCGGCCGCACGTGCTCGTCAGTTACGACTCGTTCGGCGCCTACGGTCATCCCGACCACATCCGCGCCCACCAGGTCACCGCCCGTGCGTACACCGACGCGGCCGACCCGGCGTTCGCTCCGGACGCCGGCGCGCCCTGGCAGGTCGCCAAGCGGTACGAGACGGCCATGCCGCGCTCCGCGGCGCTCGCTGGCTTCGAGCACTTCCGCGACGCCGACGTCCCGAACAACCCGTTCGCCGGCATGAAGTCGGTCGACGACATGGTCGTCCGGCTCACGGAGGACGCGGACATCACCACCGAGATCTCCGCGCCCGAGTTCTTCGAGGCCAAGATCGCCGCGATGCGGTCGCACCGGACCCAGATGGCCGTCGACGGCTTCTTCTTCGCCCTCGCCGACGGCATCGGCCAGCGGGCCTGGGGGGCCGAGCACTTCGTGCTGGCCGCGGGCACCCGCGGCCCCGGTGGCGGCGCCGATGGCCGCGAGCAGGACTTCTTCGCCGGCATCGAGTTGGCCGGCATCGAGTTCGCCGGCATCGAACTGTGACCGGACGGGCGGGAATCACTGCCGTCGGCGCCCGCTTGTAACGGTGTAATCCCTGCAAGCCAGGGTGTGCTCCGGGAGGTCGGATGAGCGACGGGAACCATGGCGGCCACACCAGCCATGACCGTGATGACCCGCTGGACGCCTACTCGGCCGTCGTGACCCGGGTCGCCGCCGCGCTGACGCCGTCGGTGGCCAGCCTGCGGGTGCGCACCCGGCGCGGCGCCGGTGCCGGATCCGCGGTGGTGTTCACCGCCGACGGGTTCCTGCTCACCTCGGCACACGTCGTCGAGGGCGCCGACGCCGTGACGGCCGGGCTCGCGCAGTTCGCCGACGGCACCGAGCGCGAGTTCGACGTCGTCGGCGCGGATCCGCTGTCCGACCTGGCCGTTCTGCGCGCCCGCGGCTCCACGCCGCCCGCGGCGGAGCTCGGTGACGCGGCGGGGCTGCGCGTCGGTCAGCTTGTCGTGGCGGTCGGTAACCCGCTCGGGCTGACCGGCAGCGTGACGGCGGGCGTCGTCAGCGCGCTGGGTCGGTCGCTGCCGACCCGGGCGGGTACGGCGGCGCGGGTGGTCGACGAGGTCATCCAGACTGACGCGGCGCTCAACCCCGGCAACTCGGGCGGCGCGCTCGCCACGGCCGACGGCCGGGTGGTCGGCGTGAACACGGCCGTGGCCGGGGTGGGCCTCGGGCTCGCCGTTCCCGTCAACGAGACGACGAGAGCGATCCTCGCGGCACTGATGCGCGACGGCCGGGTCCGGCGGGCCTACCTCGGGGTCGCCGGGGCGGCCGTGCCGCTGCCGCCGGCGGTCGAGCGGCGCACCGGCCAGCGGCGCGGCGTGCGCCTCGCCGAGGTGGTCGTCGGCAGCCCGGCGGGCAGCGCCGGCCTGTTCACCGGCGACCTCGTGCTGTCGCTGGGCGGCGTGCCGGTCGTCACGCCCGGGGATCTTCAGCGGCTGCTGACGGAGGGCACGATCGGCCGACCGGTGGAGGTGACGGTGTGGCGCCGCGGCGCGCTCGTCGACGTCGTCGTCGTCCCCCGTGAGCTCGTCACGACCTGACCGCCGAGGCCGTGGGGCGTCCCATGACCACCACGGGCTTATCGGGCGTACTCGTCTAGTGTCGAGGCATGTCCCGCCCCGGTTCCGGTCCGCGTCGCACGCCACCGCAGCCCACCGGTTCCCGTGCGCCCCGTGGAACGAGCTCGCCCGGGGCACGGGGAGGAGCGGGGGTGACCGGCCGGGCCGGTGCCCCCTCGCGTCCCGCGGATGACGGCGCTGGCGGCGGCCCCGGCGCTGGCGGCGGCCCGGGTGCTGGCGGCGGCCCGGGTGGTGGTGGAGGTAGCCGTGGCGGGGCGTCCGCGGGCGCCGCAGCGGCGGGGAGCGCCTCGGCGGGGGTGGCGGGGGAGCCGGGACGGGTGTTCCTCGGGGCGTCCTACGCGCTCGGCGTCGTGCTCGGCGTCGGGCTGGGGCTCTACGGCGTGTTCCTGCTGCCCGCCGGGCCTGATCTGGGCGGCACGGTGCTGTCGGTGGGCCTGCTGCTCGCGGTGGTCGGCAACGCGGCGGCCGCGCTGCTGGTGCGTTGGCTGACCGGCACCCGGCTCGGTCCGGTGACCGTGCTGCTCGGCTGGACCCCGGTCGTACTGCTGTTCGCCGCCAGCCGCCCGGAAGGCGACCTGCTCATGCGGGCCAACGCCACGGCCTACGCGTTTCTGCTGCTCGGCGGGCTGAGTCCGATCGTCGTCGCGGTCGCCGGGCGGGCGCGGCGCGGGCTGACGGCGCTGCCGGCGCCGCGCTGAGCCACCCGCCGGTGGCTGTGCGGGATGTCACCGGACCGGGCAAGGGCGGGTCCGGGGACCGTCCCCGGCGGTAGCGTGGCCGGGTGGTCAGCCTGCCGCCGGACGTCCACGGTCCGGGAGCCCGCGGTGGGGCGTCGGCCGTTCGGGCGCCCCTGGAAGCGGGTGAGTTCCGCCGGGCGGTCGGCAGGTTCGCCACCGGTGTCACCGTTCTGTCCACCCTCGCCGAGGGGCGGCATCTGGGCATGACGGCGAACTCGTTCGTGTCCGTCTCGCTTGATCCCCTGCTCGTGCTGGCGAGCATTCGGCGCGACGCGCGTTTCCTCGGCCCGCTGCTGGCCGCCGGGGTGTGGGGTGTGTCGGTACTGGCCGACGACATGTCGGAGGCGTCCAGGTTCTTCGCCCGGCGCGTGCCCGAGCACGGCGCGGGCGGCGCCGGTGACGCGTTCGACCGGTGGCCGCACACCCTCGGCGCCGAGACGGGCGTGGCCCTGCTCGACGGCGCGCTGTCGGTGTTCGAGTGCCGCACGGTGGCCACCCATCCCGGCGGCGACCACACGCTGGTGATCGGCGAGGTGGTCGCGCTCGACCGGCGGTGCGATGACGCCGGTCCGCTGGTGTTCTACCAGGGCGGCTACCTGGATCCGGTCGTGCCGCGGGACGGGTCGGCGCAGGGCGCGCCCGGCTAGTTGAGCCGGGCCCGCGCGGCGGCGGCCGCCTGGCGGGCGGCCGCGGCGGCCGCCGGTTCCACCGCCGTCACCGCGTCGGCGAACGAGGTGAGGTCCCCCGCCCCGCCGAGGAAGTCGCCGAGGCGTACCCGCAGCTCTCCGCGCTCCCGGCGCAGGCTCGCCGGGTGGTGCGGCAGCAGCAGCGACAGCTCGACCGCCCACAGGCGGGTGCGGGGGGCGTCGGTGCGGGCGGCGAGGACGCGGATGTTGCCCAGGATGCGGGTGAGGACGTCATGGCCGCTCATCGGCGCGAGGTGGCCGCGGTGGAACGCCGCCCCGGCGGCGCGGACCTTCGCCGCCGCGTCGTGGATCGTCAGGAGCTTCCCGGCGGCGAACGGGTCGACGAGCACGAAGTCCTCGGGCGCGCCGATCGCGACGACGACGTGCCCGGGCAGGCCGACCGGGTAGGCCGCCACGCCCAGCCGGTGCGCCACCTCCAGCCAGATCACCGACAGCAGGATCGGTAGCCCGCGGCGGCGGCGCAGCACGTCCGGCAGCAGCGACGAGCGCAGGTCCTCGTAGTCCTCCTCGGAGCCGGCGAAGCCAGCGTCGAGCCCGAGTGCCTCGTGCAGGGCCTCGGCGGCCACCCGGGGGTCCAGGCCGCCGAACCCGTGGCCCGCGCCGGGCCGGCCGGGCTGGTCCCGTTCCGCGGGCCCGGCCGCGGCGGCGGGCCCAGCGCCGGCTCCGGTGCCGGGGACGGCGCCGGTGCCGTGCTCGACCCGGGGGAAGCGCCGGGCGGCGCCGGCGCGGGCGGCGAGCAGCGGGCGGGCCCGGACCGCGAGGGTGTCCAGCGCGTCGAGGGTGACGGCGGGGTCCTGATGGTCGGCGCTGGCGTCGGCCTCGGCCGCGAGCAGGTGGCAGGCGGCGGCCAGATCGACGGGCTCGCGGTGGACGACCTCGGCGAACCGGTCGCGGCTGCGCGCGCTCACCCGCGCTCCGCCCGGACACTCCCGTCGGATCCCACCGCGTCCGGACCGGCCGCGGGGGCCGGCGCGCCTGGCCCGGGTCCGGCGGCGTCGGCGGCGCCGACCCCCAGGAGCGACACCGTGCCTGTGTGCGTCGTATCCGGGAGTGTCATGTCTGGAATTGTCGCGCGCTCGACCGGCTGGGTTCGGACGATGGTGCCGGGATCTGTCGTGTCCGGCGTCGTCCGGGTAAGGCCTGTCGGATTGGCGACATCGGGTTGCGTGACCGTGCGTGGTCGTCGGGCCGCTGGTCGGGCGGGGACAACGCGTGCCGCGACGATGTCTTCCTCGGTAACCTGAACAGCAGAACCATCCGCCGTTTCGACCGTCAGTACGTGCGACGACCATGACCGTAGCGTCCCGAGGACATCACTGAGAGGGATTGGACCCGGGATACGCCGCCGGATCATGACTCGCGCGCCGATGTCGGCCCGAGTGATGCGGACGACATACACCACCAGCGCACGCCCTTGCTGTCGACACGGAACTGTCCATGTCGATACTAGGGACTCAGTCGCCCGTGAGCCCGAGGAGGAACATCCGGTGACCTACGTCATCGCGGAGCCCTGCGTCGATGTCAAGGACAGGGCCTGTATCGAGGAGTGCCCGGTCGACTGCATCTACGAGGGCGGGCGGATGCTCTACATCCAGCCCGACGAGTGCGTGGACTGCGGAGCCTGCGAGCCGGTGTGTCCGGTGGAGGCCATCTACTACGAGGACGACGTCCCCGACCAGTGGAAGGGCTACACCGACACCAACGCGAACTTCTTCGAGGAGCTCGGCTCGCCGGGCGGTGCCTCGAAGGTAGGCGCGTTGGACTTCGACCCGCCGGCCGTCGCCGCGCTGGCGCCCCAGGGCGAGTCCTGAGCGGCGCTGGGAGGCCGGGCAACATCTCCGGCGGCGCCGGCGTCCCCGGCGGCTCCGGAACCCTTCGGTCACCGGCCCGGTCCCGCGTGCGGCTGCCCGACTTCCCCTGGGACCAGCTAGTCGCCTTCCGGGAGAAGGCCCGCGCGCACCCCTACGGGCTGGTCGACCTGTCGGTGGGGACGCCGGTCGACACGACGCCGGCCGTCGTCCAACAGGCGCTGGCCGGCGCCGCCGACGCCCCGGGCTACCCGCAGACGGCCGGAACGCCTGATCTGCGGGAGGCGGCGGCGGGCTGGTTGGCCCGCCGCCTCGGCGTCCTCGTCGATCCGGGTGCCGTGCTGCCCGTGCTGGGGACCAAGGAACTGGTCGCCCAACTACCCGGGCAGCTCGGGCTCGAGCCCGGCGACCGGGTCTGGGTACCGACGCCGGCGTACCCGACGTACGAGGTCGGCGCGCTGCTCGCCCGCTGCGAGCCGGTCGTCGGCCCGGCGGACGGGGTGACGCTGGTCTGGCTGAACTCGCCGGGCAACCCGACGGGCCGGGTCATGACGATCGACGAGATGCGCGCGGTCGTCGGCTGGGCGCGCGAGCGGGGCGTCATCGTCGCCAGCGACGAGTGCTACATCGAGCTCGGCTGGGAGAGCCGGCCGGTCTCGGTGCTGCACCCCGACGTCTGCGGCGGGTCGCACGAGGGCCTGCTCGCGGTGCACTCCCTGTCGAAACGGTCCAACCTCGCGGGCTATCGGGCCGGTTTCGTCACGGGTGACCCGCAGCTCGTCGCGGGCCTGCTGGGCGTGCGCAAGCACGCCGGGTTCATGATGCCGGCCCCGGTGCAGGCGGCGATGGCGGCCGCCTACGCCGACGACATGCACGTCGCCGACCAGCGGGTCCGGTACGCGAACCGCCGGGCGGTGCTCGCGGCGGCCCTGTCGGTCGCCGGGTTCACCATCGACCACAGCGAGGCGGGCCTGTACCTGTGGGCGACGCGGGGCGAGGACGCGTGGGCCACCGTCGACGCGCTCGCCGGCGTCGGCGTCCTGGTCGCGCCGGGCACCTTCTACGGCGAGGCCGGTCGCTACCACGTCCGCGTCGCGCTGACCGCGCCGGACTCGCAGGTGGCTACCGTGCCCGAGCGGATGACGATGATCCCGCCGGCGTCCCCCCCGGGCGCGTCCGGCACGGGGACGCACCCTGGCGTCGGCCATGCCCACCAGCAGGGCTATCCGGTTTCCGCCGCGGGCGCGGCCGGCTATCCCGCCGCGGGCGGCGGGTACGGGACGGCGCCGCGTGCGGTGCCGGAGCGGATCGCGTACGAGTCCACCGCCGGCCAGGAGATCCCGTCCGGCGGCTACGACCTGCGGGCCGGCTACGAGGCGCGCCCGGCCTACGACGGCCAGCCCGGACCGGGGGGCGGCTACGACCCCAGGACCAGCGGTTACGAGGGTCAGGGCGGGCGCTATGACGGCCAGCCCCAGACCGGTGGTCACGAGCAGCCGCCGCCGCGCCACGGGCAGCAGCCCTACGGCACCGGGCCCGGTGGCCGGGGCGAGACAGCCTCGGGGCAGTGGCAGGGCGAGCCCGACATCCGCTGACCGGATCAGCGAAGCGGAGCTGATCGGCGGACCGGGACCAGTCCGCCGATCAGCCGGACCTCGTCCGGACCTCGTAAGGTCTGGACTGTGAGCGCCTCCAACACCACCTCCGACTCCGTGATCGACCCCGTCATCGACGAGCTGTGGGAACGCCGGGCCGACCTCGGCCCGGACGACGCCGACGCCCGCAAGATCGTCGTGGGTGCCGTCGACGCCATCGACGCCGGGGACGCCCGGGTGGCCGTCGTCGCCGCGGACGGCTCCGTCGTCGTCGACGAGCGGGCCAAGCGGGCGATCCTGCTGTCCTTCAAGGTCCTGTCGATGGTCGAGTCGTCCGCCGGCGACTTCCGCTACCACGACCGGGTACCGCTGAAGACCCGCTTCGACGGCGTCCGGGTGGTGCCGGGCGCGATCGTCCGCTGGGGCGCGCACATCGCCCCCGGCGCGATCCTGATGCCGAGCTACACGAACATCGGCGGCTACGTCGGCGCCGGCACCCTCGTCGACACCTGGGCGACGGTCGGGTCCTGCGCGCAGGTCGGCCGCAATGTCCACCTGTCCGGCGGGGTCGGGCTCGGCGGCGTGCTCGAACCGCCGAACGCCGTGCCCGTGGTCGTCGAGGACGACGCGTTCGTCGGCAGCCGGTGCATGGTCGTCGACGGTGCCCGGGTTCGCCGCGGGGCCAAGCTCGGCGCCGGGGCGATCCTCACCGCGTCCACCCACGTCTACGACGCGACCACCGGCGAGGAGTACCCGCGCGGCGAGATCCCGGAGCGGGCCGTCGCCGTCGGGTCCAGCCGGGTGCGGTCGTTCCCTGCCGGGGAGTTCGCGATGCCGTGCATCCTGGTGCTTCGTACCCTGGCCGAGGGCGAGATCCACGACAAGCTGGCCCTCAACGACGTGCTACGCGAGCACGGCGTCGCCGGCTGAGGGCCGGCGGCCGGGCGCCGTAGGGTCGCCGCATGGACCTTGACCTGACGATGCCGGTCGGCGAGCTCACCCGGGCGCTGGTGGACGTCCCGTCCGTCAGCGGGGACGAGCGTGCCCTCGCCGACGCGGTCGAGGCCGCCCTCGCCCGCGTCGGCGGCCTGCGGGTGGACCGGGACGGCGACGCCGTCGTCGCCCGTACCTCGCTGGGCCTGCCGTCGCGGGTGGTGCTCGCCGGGCATCTGGACACCGTGCCGATCGCGGACAACGTGCCGTCCCGGGTCGAGGGCCGGCGGCTGTACGGGTGCGGGACGTCGGACATGAAGGCGGGTGTGGCGATAGCGCTGCGCCTGGCCGCCACGCTGCCGCTCGCCGCCGGGCCCGGCGGGCTGCGCCACGACCTCACCTGGATCTGCTACGACAACGAGGAGGTCAGCGCCCGGTTCAACGGCCTGCGCCGGCTCGCCGAGCGGCACCGGAACTGGCTCGACGGCGACCTCGCCATCCTGATGGAGCCCACCTCGGGGGAGATCGAGGCCGGCTGCCAGGGGACGCTGCGAGTCGTCGTCACGCTCGGCGGCACCCGGGCGCACTCGGCGCGCTCCTGGCTCGGTGACAACGCCGTCCACAAGTCGGGCGAGGTCCTGCGCCGGCTCGCGGAGTACCGCCCGCGCAGCGTGACCATCGACGGCTGCACCTACCGCGAGGGCCTGTCCGCGGTCCGGATCGATGGCGGCGTGGCCGGCAACGTGATCCCGGACCTGTGCCAGGTCACGGTGAACTTCCGGTTCGCCCCGGACCGCACCCCGCAGGCCGCGCTCGACCACGTCCGCGAGGTGCTCGACGGGTTCGACCTCGAGGTCGCGGACCTGGCGGCTGGCGCCCTGCCCGGGCTCGACGCGCCGACGGCCGCCGCGTTCGTGGCCGCCACCGGCCGGACCCCGGTGGCCAAGTACGGCTGGACGGACGTCGCGCGTTTCGCCGAGCTCGGCATTCCCGCGCTGAACTACGGCCCCGGCGACCCGAACCTCGCCCACACCCGCGGCGAGTTCGTCGACCTCGACGCGATCGACGAGGGCGAACGCCTGCTCCGGGACTACCTGACCCGGTGACGCCGCCGCCCGGCGCGAATTGCTACAGAAAGCAACCATATGGCCGTTCCGGCGGCCCGCTGAGCTGTGGCGATGCGGGTGGCCGCGGGCGTCGCCGGGCGGTCGGGCGCCGTTTCGACGGGATGCGGGCGGAAGGCCGTCGGAACGCTCTGTAGGCGGAGAAGGTGCGGTCCGGCCAGGATTTTTGGCGAATCGGGCGAGCAGCGATTTATGTCACGCACGCGAGCCAACGCACGATGCCGGCGTGGATCCGGCGATGCCGGGACGTTAGAGTTGGTTGAGCACGTACAGTGCCGGCCAACGGGGGGGTCCGCAGGCCCGGTGCGGGCGGCGGGGATCGGGGGAGTGCACGTCGGGTCGGGGGCCCGGCCGGTGGTCAGGACGCATCGTCAGCGGACCCTCGGGTGATGTCGATGCCGCGCGGCCTTTTCTGCGATGTCGGCCGGATGTCATGACCGTGGGGGGTCTGTCAGGTGACTGACGCTGTCGTCAGTGGTGCCAGGATCGGTTCCGGGATGGATCCGGAGTCCCGAGGCGCCGCGTATGAATCGGACAAAAAACCAGATACTGGCGATAGTCGGTTGCTGTTCGACCTGCTCCAGCCGGCGGTGACAGCCGCCCCGGAACGGACCGTCCCGGTCCGGGACCAGGCGATCCCCGCGCAGCGTCCGCGCGTCCGCACCGACGCCTCCGACCTCGCCGCCCGCCCGCCGCGGGAGGACGTGTGGCGGGACGCGCCGGGCGTCGCCGAGCCGCCGGCCCACGACGATGGCCAGTCGGCCGACCGCGGCGGCGAGGCGGTGTTCGCCGGCTACCGGGCTCGCATCCCCTGGGAGCGGCGCTTCGGCTGGCTGCTCGTGGGTCTGGATGCCGCGGCCTGCGTCCTGGCCGCCGCCGTCGCCTACCTCGTCCGGTTCGGCGGTCTGGTCGAGTTCGACCTCAAGCCGGTGTCGGTGACGCCGTACCTCGTCATGTCGATCGTCCTGCCGGTGATGTGGGTGCTGTCGATGTTCCTCGGCCGCGCCTACGAGAGCCGCTTCCTCGGCAGCGGATCGGAGGAGTTCCGCCGCGTCCTCAACGCCGCCGCGCACCTCACCGCGGTCGTGGCGGTGCTGTCCTACGCGACGAAGGCGGAGCTCGCGCGCGCCTACGTCCTCATCGCGTTCCCGGCGGCCATCGCGCTGACCGTGCTCGGCCGCTGCGCCGCGCGCGGCTACCTGCACCGGATGCGCCGCGGCGGCCGTGGGCTGCACCGGGTGCTCGTCGTTGGCGCCGGCGACTCGGCGGCCTCGCTGGTCCGCCTCGCCCGGCGCGACCCGACGGCCGGCTGGTCGGTCGTCGGCGTGGTGCTGGACCGCTCACCCGGCCGCCACAGCCACGACTACTCGGACCGCGGCGGGTTCGACCTGCTCGGCGTGCCGATCGTCGGCACCTCCGAGAGCCTGCACACCGCCATCCGGGCCACCCACGCGACCACCGTGGCGATCTGCCCGCAGATGGACGGCGAGACGCTGCGCCGGGTGCTCTGGATGCTCGAGGGCAGCGACGTCGACGTGCTCGTCTCCTCGGCGCTGACCGACGTCACCGGGCCGCGGATCTCGATCCGCCCGGTCGCCGGGCTGCCGCTGCTGCACATCGAGGAGCCGGAGCTCACCGGTGCCCGCCGCGCCGTCAAGGGCCTGTTCGACCGGGGCGTCGCGCTCACGGTGCTGCTGCTGTGCTCGCCGCTGTTCGTGGCGCTCGCGCTCGCCGTCCGCCTCACCAGCCGCGGCCCGGCGATCTTCCGCCAGACCCGGGTCGGCCAGGGCGGTGAGCACTTCACCATGTTCAAGTTCCGGTCGATGTACGTCGACGCGGAGGAACGGAAGAAGGAGCTGGAGGCGCTCAACGAGCGTGCCGAGGGCCTGCTGTTCAAGATGCGCGACGACCCGCGGATCACGAAGGTCGGCAAGTTCCTGCGCAAGTGGTCGCTCGACGAGCTGCCGCAGCTGCTGAACATCGCCAACGGCACGATGTCGCTGGTCGGGCCGCGCCCGCCGCTGCCGAGCGAGGTCGCCCAGTACGAGGACGAGGTGCACCGCCGGCTGATGGTCAAGCCGGGCCTGACCGGGCTGTGGCAGATCAGTGGGCGCTCCGATCTGGAGTGGGACGAGTCGGTCCGGCTCGACCTGCGCTACGTGCAGAACTGGTCCCTCCCGCTCGACTTCTACATCCTCTGGCGGACCGTGTTCGCCGTGCTGCGCCGCGAGGGTGCGTACTGAGTCCAGGCGCGACCGAGCGGCGGGGAACCCGCCTGCTGGACGGCCCCGTCCCACCTCGGTGGGACGGGGCCGTCTCCGTTCTCGGCGCTGCCGGAACAGAAACAGGTGAAAGCTTGTAGCAGGCGGTCCAATATCTCGCCGTGGTTGCTGGGCATGGCGCGGTGATTCATAACACACCAGGAACGGGCCGCTGTGGTTCGGCGACGATGGGTGGCACCATCGGAGATGTTTCGCTGAAGGGTGGCGGGGCGATGCTCTCGCATACCGCCGGCGAAAAGGTCGGATGATTCGAGGTGGCTGCTGCGGCGGGCTCGGGCTAACAACTGAACTATTGTTATCAGGCTGATATGTCCGTGATACGCGGCGAGGAATGCTCCCGTCGACGGTCGGCTGGCCGGCATGCTAAGCTCGCCGCCGAGAACCGGCTGATATGGCGAAAAAGGGGGCGGGGGCCCGGCCCGGTTGTCTCGAGTGGGGATTCACGCGTGCGGCGGGGCCTTGGGGTGTCCCGTCTTCCATGCCGGCACGAGCCGGTCGCGGCCATTGTTGCCAGGAAGTCACTGCGATCTCTGCATGGACATTGATCGCTCACCAACGTTGCAACCGGGGGGAAGCGTTGAGCGGTTCTGGCGGTGCGCCGTCGATCAGTATTGTCATCCCGACGCTGAACGAGGCACGCAATCTGGCGCACGTCTTCGCCCGGCTTCCGGCGGAGGCCGAGGTCATCGTCGTCGACGGCCGCTCCACCGACGACACCGTCGCGGTGGCCCGGTCGCTGCGCCCGGACGCGGTGATCGTGCACCAGACGCGGCGCGGCAAGGGGAACGCGCTGGCCTGCGGTTTCGCGGCGGCTACCGGTGACGTCATCATCATGCTCGACGCGGACGGGTCGGCAGATCCCGGCGAGATCGACGCCTTCGTCGCCGCTCTGGTCGCCGGCGCGGACTACGCGAAGGGCACCCGGTTCCGCTCCGGTGGCGGCAGCAGCGACATCACCCGATTCCGCCGTGCCGGCAACGCCGGGCTGAACCAGCTGGTCAATGCACTGATCGGCAGTGACTACTCCGACCTGTGCTACGGCTACAACGCGTTCTGGCGGCATTGCCTGCCGTTCCTCGACCTCGATCCGGGCAGTCCCGGCACCGCCGTCCGCTGGGGCGACGGCTTCGAGGTCGAGACCCTGATCAACATGCGCGTGTCGCAGGCCGGCCTGCGGGTGGCCGAGGTGCCGAGCTTCGAGCACCGGCGCCTGTTCGGCGTCAGCAACCTCAACGCTTTCTCGGATGGCCTGCGCGTGCTGCGCACGATCCTCGTCGAGTCGCGGCGGCGAGCGAGCACCGATCCGTGGCGGCGCCGGTTCGGTGGCCGCTCGGCCCGGTCCGCCCGCTCGGCCCGGTCTGCCCGCTCCGCCCGGCCCGCCCGGTCGGTGGCGTCGGCCGCCGAACCATCCGGTCCGCGGATCTGCGTCGTCGGCTCTGGCTGGGAATTCGTTTCCGGAATCAGCTATTACACGCATCAGCTGGCCCGGGCATTCGACCGTGCCGGCGACCCGCGGGCCTCGGTCGTGCTGATGCGCCGCCTGCTGCCGGCCCGGTTCTATCCGGGGCGTTCCCGGGTCGGTGATCGGACGATCGTCAGCCAGCGGTATCCGGACTCCGTTCCGGTGTTCGACGGAGTCGACTGGTTCTGGGGCTCGTCGATGGCGCGGGCGCTCACATTCCTCGCCCGCGAGCGGCCCGAGGTCGTCGTCTTCCAGTGGTGGACCGGAACGGTGCTGCACAGCTATCTGGCGCTGGCCGCGTTCGCCCGTGCCCGCGGCGCCCGCGTCGTTCTCGAGTTCCACGAGACGCAGGACACGGGCGAGGCTGCCCGTCCCGGGGTGGCCGCCTATGTGAACCGGTTCCTGCCGGCACTGCTGCGCCGCGCCGACGCGCTGGTCGTCCATTCCGAACACGACGCCGACGTCGTTCGGAAACGGTTCGCCAATCCCGATCTTCCGGTCGCGGTCATCGCGCACGGCCCGTATGAGCAGCACGCGGGCAGCGGCGGTGTGCCCGCCCCGCGGCGGCATGACTCGGTCACGAACCTGCTGTTCTTCGGCACTATTCGTCCCTACAAGGGGCTCGAGGATCTGCTCGCCGCGTTCGACCGGCTGACCGAGGAGGAAGCGGGCCGCTTTCGGCTGACGGTTGTCGGCGAGACCTGGGAAGGCCACACCCTGCCGATCAGGATGATCGAGCGCTCCCCGCACCGGGACCGCATCGTCCTGGTCAATCGGTATGTCAGCGACGTCGAGGTGAACTCCTACTTCGCGGCCGCGGACGCCGTCGTGCTGCCGTACCGGCGCTCGTCGGCGTCCGGCCCGTTGCACGTGACCATGGCCGCGGGTCTGCCCGTCATCGTCACCGAGGTCGGCGGTCTCACCGAGATCGCCCTGCGCTACCCCGGTGCCGGGCTCGTCCCGCCGGCCGATGTGCCTGCCCTGCTCGCGGCGCTGCGCGAGCTGCCGGCGCGGTGCGGCCGGCGCTACCCCGACCCGACGTCGTGGGCCGAGACGGCGCGGCGCTATCAGGATCTGTTCGACCGGCTGCTCGGCCCGACCCGCCAGCCCGAGCTGGTCGACGCCCGGCCCGCGGACCTCGCCGACACCGCGGCATGACCGCCCCCGGCACCGGCACCTCCCAGACGCCGGACCCGGCCGGCGTGGACCGCGAGCTCGCGGTGACAGTGGTGATCCCGACGGTTGGCCGGGACACGCTGCTCGCGGCTGTGCGTAGTGCCGCCGGGCAGACCCGACGGCCCGCCAAGATCGTCGTCGTGGTCGACGGGTCCGACGGCAGCGGGCTGCCCGCCGCCGTCCGGGACGAGCCGCTGGTCGACGTCATGGTCACCGGCGGCGGGGCGGGCCCGGCGGGTACCCGTATGCGCGGCGCTCGCCAGGCCGCCGGCGACCTCGTCGCGTTCCTCGACGACGACGACGAATGGCTCCCCGACAAGCTGGAGCGCCAGGTCGCCGCCTACCGCGCGGCGCGGCGCGGCGCCCGGCTGCCGCTGGTCTCCTGCCCGGTCCTGGTCGTCGACGGCGCCGGCGCGGTCCTCGACGTGGCCCCGCGCCGCACCATGCGGGCGCCCGGCGAGGACGTCGCCGAGTTCCTGTTCCGCCGTTCGCCGCGCCGCGACAGCGGCTTCGGCATGGGTTCGTCCACCCTGCTGTGCGACCGGGAGCTGCTGCGCGTGGTGCCCTGGGACGAGGCGCGCACCCTGCACGAGGACTGGGAGTGGGTGATCCGCGCCGCCCGCCATCCCGAGGTCCGGGTGGTCATGCTGCCCGAGCCGCTGGTGCGCTACCTGTCCCATCCGCCGGGCACGTCGGCCTCGCAGCCGCGTGGCGGCTGGCGGCGCAGCCAGGAGTTCGCCGAGTCGACCGTGCGCAGCCCGCGTGCCCGCGGGGACTTCCTGCTGTGCGTCACCGCGCTGATGGCCCTGTCCGAGGGCAGCCGCGGCGCGGCGCTGGGGGTCGCTCGCCGCGCCGCCGTTCACGCCCGGCCCGGGCCCGCCGCCTGGGTGCTGTTCGTCGCCCACCTGGCCGCGCCGCGCCGGGGCGGGACTGCGCTCGGCCGCCTGCGCGGCACCCTTCGGCGCCCCGGTCCGCGCGGCGCGCGCGGCCACCTCGGCACGCCCGCGCGATGAGCGGCGTCGGCATCCCGGCTCGCGACCGACGGCTCGTGCTGGACGCCTATGCCCTCACCGCGAGCTCCGTCGGCAACGCGCTGACCGGCCTGCTGTGCTACGTGCTGTCCGCCCGGCTGTACTCGCGTGACGTCGTCGGCCAGGCCGCGGGCCTGACCGCGGGGCTGGTGCTGATCTCGGCGATCGCGTCGCTGGACCTGCACACCGCGCTGCAGCGGTTCCTGCCCGGCGCCGGGCGCTCCGGTGGTCGGCTGATGTGGGGGTGTTACCTGACCGCCGCGGTGGCGAGCGCCGTCGTGGCCGTGCCGTTCGTGCTGCTCTTCGGCGCGGACCTGTTCGGCGGGCGGCCGGTGTGGGGGCTCGCGTGGTACCCGGCGTCGGTCGCGTTCTGGTCCGTCTTCGCGTTGCAGGACGTGGTGCTGCTCGGTCTGGGCGCCGCGGTCCTCGTGCCGGTGGAGAACCTGGTGTTCGGGCTGCTGAGGCTCGCGCTGCTCGTGGTGTTCGTCGGCGGGGGCGGATTCGCGGTGTTCGCGTCGTGGCTGCTGCCAGTGGTCCTGCTCGTCGCCGTGGTCAACGTGGTGATCTGGCGCCGGGTACTGCCCCGGTTCGCCGCCGCGGCCGAGCCCGGGCCGCCGGGCTGGGACGTGGGCACCGTCGCCCGCTTCGTCGGCGGCAGCCACATCGGCAACCTGGTCGGCGTGGCCAGCGCGAACCTGCTGCCGCTGATCGTCGTCGCGCGGCTGGGCACCGAGGGCAACGCGGTGTTCTACATCGCCTGGATGGTGCCGTACAGCCTGCGGATGGTCGCGTTCAACTTCGGCTCGTCGCTGCTCGTGCACGGCTCGGTCGACCCGGCGCAGATCCCGTCGTTGCTGCGCACCGCGCTGCGCCGCCAGGCCACGCTGCTCGCGCCGGTCGTGGCCGTGATCCTGCTGTTCGCCCGCCCGCTCCTGCTGGTGTTCGGTCCCGCCTACGCGCAGGCCGCCGACCTGCTCCGGCTGCTGACCCTCAGCCTGCTGCCGATCGTCGTGGTGTCGGCGTACCTGCCGATCGCCCGGGTGACCGGCAGACTGTTCGAGGCGGTGGCGATCAGCATCGTCTGCGGGGTCGCCGAGCTCGGCGTCTCCTGGTTCGGCCTCACCCACGGCGGCCTCACCGGGCTCGGCGCCGGCTATCTGGCGGCCGACTGCGTCGTCGCCCTGCTCGTCCTGCCGCGGCTCGCGGCGTTCCTGGCCACTCCCTCCCGCGCGCGCCACGCCGCGCCGTCCGCCGCGTTCGCCGGCCTCACCGGCGCGGCCGCCGGTCGGGGATCGTCACCGCGGCGGCGCGGGCGCCGGCGGGCGGAGAAAGGCGTTCGCCGATGATGCGCGACATCCCCGATCCGGAGGATCGTGACCGGACGACTCCGCTGCGGCGGACCGTCGTCCCCGCGGAGCGGAACCGGGCCGTCGTCCCCGACGGGCGGGGCCCGGCTGTCGTCCCCGACGGGCGGGGTCCGTCCGCCGTGGACGCGGCGCTGCTGGCCGCCGCCGCGCTGCTGGCCGTCGTGATCCTGGTCGCCCCAGGCTCCGGCGCCCGGCCCGTGCTGGCGTTGGTCTGCCTGGCGCTGCTGCCCGGCTGGGCCGTGACGGCCCGGCTTCCACCACTCGATCCGCTGACCACGGTCGGACTCACCCTCGCCTTCAGCCTCACCGCCGACCTGCTCGTCGCCACCGCCCTCGTGCTGGCCGGGGTCTGGCATCCGGGCGTCGCCGCGGCGCTGCTCGGGGTGCCGAGCATCGGGCTCGTGGCGCACGACCTGTACCGCCGGCGCCGCTCGCCGCGTGCCATCGGCCCGGCGGCCCGTCCCGTTCGTTCCCGCCGTTCGACAGGTAAGGACACCGCGTCATGACTGCTAGCCGGCAACCGTGGGAGCGCTCCCGCCCCGTCCCGACCTTCTGCGGGCAGGCCGAGCTGTCCGACCCGGTGCTGCCCACCACCGCGCTCACCCGGGTGGACGGGCAGCCCTACGAGCAGGCCCGGTTGCTCGTTCGGCTGCACGGGGAGCCGCTGGGCTACCTCAACCTGCCGCTGCGCGACGGTCTGCTCGACCACGACGCGTTCTACGAGACGGCGACCTCCGCGTTTGCCGACCGGGTGGCGGTGCACCTGCGCGGCGACGGCCTGCCCGCCGTGCGCGCGATCGGACCGGAGGCGATCCCACCGCGGGAACGGGTCGCCCACTGCTCCCGGTCGGTGGTGGACCCGACATCCGTCACGGTCGTCGTGTGCACCCGCGACCGGGCCGCGATGCTCCCGGCGTGCCTCGCCGGGCTGCGCGCGCTGGACCATCCGGACCTGGAGATCCTGATCGTCGACAACGCGCCGAGCGACGAGTCGACCCGGGAGGCGTTCGACCGGGAGGTCGGTGACGAACCCCGGTTCCGGTACGTGCGCGAGGACCGGCCCGGCCTGTCCTGTGCCCGCAACCGCGGGGTCGCCGAGGCGTGCGGCGAGGTGATCGCCTTCACCGACGACGACGTCCGCGTCGACGGTGGCTGGGTCGCCGGCCTGCTGCGCGGCTTGCGCGCGGGCGCGAACGTCGGCTGCGTCACCGGCCTGGTCTCGACCGCCACCCTGGAGAATCTGGCCGAGTACTACTTCGACTCCCGGGTGACCTGGGCGTCGAGCTGCCAGCCACACCTGTACGACATGGACCGACACCGGCTCGCCCACCCGCTCTACCCGTACTCGGCCGGCGTGTTCGGGGCCGGCGCGAACTTCGCGGTACGCGCCGCGGCGATCCGCGCGCTCGGCGGCTTCGACGAGGCGCTCGGCGCCGGCACCGCCACCGAGGGCGGCGAGGATCTCGACGCCTTCGTCCGGGTCCTGCTCGGCGGCTACCAGCTGGCCTACGAGCCGTCCGCGCTGGTCTGGCACAGCCACCGCAGCGATCTGGACGCGCTGCGCCGGCAGATGTGGGGCTATGGCACGGGCCTGACGGCCTACCTGGTGAAGCACCTCGGTGACCGCCGCAGCCGCGGCGAGATCCTCGCGAAACTGCCCGTGGGCATGTGGAAGATCTGGAAGATCGGCGACGTCACCCGGGAGAGCTACGGGCGCGAGCACACCATGCCCCGGGGGCTACTCGCCCGCGAGCGCGTCGGCATGATCGCCGGTCCGGTGCTCTACGCGCAGTCGCGGGCCGCGGCACGGCGCGGGGCGGCAGCAAGCCCGCTCGGGGCGGTCGATGCCCGGTCCTGACAGCCCGCCGCTGGACGCGCCGCCGCGGCCCGGGGCCGTCCCGCCCGGCATCGGGCTCCCCGCGGCGCTGCCGACCCCGCGGGAAGCGCGCTGGTCGTGGGCCGGCGGGCGCGATGGCGCGCTGGCGCTCGCGGCCGTGCTCGGCGGGCTCGCGCTGTGGGCGGTGAGCCTGCGCGCGATCCACGTCGACCGGCTCGGCTCCTACGGACTGCTGGCGGCGCTGCCGGTGCTCTGGTTCGCCGCGCTGGGCCTGGTGACCCTCGGCGCCGTCGGCGCGCTGGCGGCCGCCCGGCCGAGCGGCGCCGTACTCGCCTGTGGCGGGACAGCCCTGGCGATCGTGCTCTACGCGACGATCCCGGCCGTCGCCGACATGCCGCAGTACGCCTACGTCTACAAGCACATCGGCGTCACCCGGTTCATCGAGGCGCAGCACGGGGTCGACCGGTCCGTCGACATCTACCACCGGTGGCCCGGCTTCTTCGCGCTTGCCGCGCTGTTCGGCGAGGTCGCCGGGCGGCCTGACCCGGTGGCGTTCGCGGCCTGGGCGGAACCGGCGTTCGCCGTGGTGGACCTGCTGCTCGTCGTCGCCCTTGCCCGCACGGTGATGGGCGGCACCCGGGTGCCGTGGTTCGCCGGCTACCTGTTCACCGCGGCGAACTGGATCGGCCAGAACTACTTCGCGCCGCAGGCGATCGGCTTCACCCTGGCACTCGCCATCCACGTCCTCGTCGCCGGTCAGCTCGCCGACAACGGGGCGACCCGCGGCGACGGGCGGCGCGCCCGGCTGCTGCGCCGGGTGCTGGGACGGTCGGCGCACGCGGCGGGCGGCCCGCCGCGGCCCGGCGCGGCCTGGCCGCGGGGCGCCGTGCTCACCGCGGTGCTGCTGCTGATGTCGGCGGTCGTCGTCAGCCATCAGCTCACGCCGTATCTGGTCGTGCTCACCGTCGGCGTGCTCACCGTGCTCGGTGTCGTGCGCCCGCGCTGGCTGGTGGTGGCGATGGCCGCGATCGCCCTCGCCTGGCTGGTGCCGAACCTCGACTACGTCCGGAGCCACTTCGGCCTGTTCAGCGGGGCGGACGCGGTCGCCAACGCGACGAACTCCGGGGTCTACGTCGAGCTGCACAAGTCCGCGGCGAAGGTGCTCTACGCCCGGGCCGGGCTGGTGTTGTTCGCCGGCACCTGGCTCGCCGCCGCCGCGGGGGCGCTGGTGCTGCGCCGTCGCCATCGTGGCGGCCGCGTCGTGCTGCTGTGCGGCGGCGCGGTCGTCGGCACCGCGCTGGTGCTGTTCGCGCAGACCTACGGCGGGGAGGGGCGGCTCCGGGTCTACCTGTTCACGCTGCCATGGTGCGCCATCCTCGTCGCCGCCGCGCTGCTCGGTGAGAATCGGCCGGGCCGGGGGCGGATCGCGGTGGCGCTGGCCACCCTGACGACGACGCTCGGCCTGTGGCTGTGCGCGTTCTACATCCCCTTCGACGCGAACGCCATGTCCCGCGGCGACGTCGCCTCCGCCGGCTGGCTGTACGACCACGGCGACCCGCACATTCCGATCATGTTCGGCGACAACGACTGGCCCGGCGACTACGGCCCCCGCTACGCCGAGTTCCGCCGGACGCCGCAGCCGTCGTACGCGCTGCTGGAGGATCCCGTCTTCCGCGGCACCGCGCTCGGCAGACCGGCCGCGCAGGAGATCGCCGGGGTGGTCGAGACGCTGAGCCGCTACGGCCCCCGCGGCTATCTCGTGTTCTCCCACAGCCAGGTCGCGTTCGCCCACTCCTACGGCCTGGCGCCGGATGGCACCCTCGCCCGCCTCGAACGGGAGGTACGGGCGGACCCGCACTTCGTCGCCGTCCACACCAACCCGGACGCGTCGATCTACCTGTTCACCCGCGATGTGAGGACACCAGCGTGACGACCATCCCCGCCAGGCCCGGCCGGCTCGTCGTGCCCCGCGACCGGGTGTGGCGGCGCACGCAGATCGTCGGCGTGCTCGGGCCGCTGGACGTGCCGTCGCCGCCGCGGCTGCGCGACGCCCTGTACCGGCTCGCCGCCGTCGCCCCGGGCCGCCCGCCACTGTGCACCCTGGACCGCGCGGGCACCCGGTGGCGCCCCGTCCCCGGGCCTCGCCTGGCCGAGCACCTCGACCGGGTGGTGCGCCCGCTCGATCCCGACGTGGGTGGCGCCGACGACGTCCTCGCCCTGGTCGAGCGCGGCCTGCGCACCCCGCCCGCGGACCTGCCGCTGCGGATCTCGGTCGGCGGTGAGCACGTCCTGGTCGAGATGAGCCACCTCGTCGGCGATGGTCGCCACCTCGACCTGTACTGGTCGGAGCTGCTCGGCCGCGCCCTGGACGGGGGCGTCCCCACGCTCGCCGCGCACGCGGGCCCGCGACTGGCGCTGCCCCGTGCGTTCGCGGCGACCTTCGCCCGTCATCCCGGCCGGTTGGCCGCCATCGCCCGCGGCGCCGGCGCGGCCGCGGGGGACACTCCGCTCACGGAACGGGGGGGTGGAGCCGGCCCGGACGGGGGCGCCGACCCGGCGTTCGTGGCGCGCCACACCGGGCCCGAGCTGCTGCGCGCCGTGCGGGACGCGCGCGGCGGGCGGGACACCGGGCGGTCGGTGGCGGGCATCCTGTTCGCCGCGGCGTGGAGCGCCGTCGCACGCGCGGGCCTGCCGGCGCCGGCGCCGGGCCTGTGGGTGCTGTTCGACGGCCGCCGGTTCCTGCCGGTGCCGGCCGGGGGCGTGGGCAACTTCGTCGCGGGCGTGTACCTGGAGCCCGCCGACCCGCGCGACCCGGTGGCCATCTCGACGGCGATGCGCGCGGTGATCGACTCGGGCCGTCCGGTCGCGACCATGGCCGCCGCCGCGGCCAAGCAGCTCGCGCCACCCATCCCGCTCCCGCGCCGGGGTCGCGGCCCGGCGGCGCCGCCCTCGCGGCCGGCACCGACGCTGGCGGTCAACTTCCTCCCGCGCCTGCCCGGGTTCACCGGGCTGCCGTGGCGGGCCTCGCCGGGGGAGCGGACGCTCGCCCTCGCGTCGACTCCGGGCGGTCCCGGGGGAATCACCGTCACGATGGCGGAGCTGGACGGGTGCCTGCATGTCAGCATCACGTTCGACGGGGCACTGTTCGAACGGAAGGCGGTACGGGCGATGGCCGAGCTGCTGTGCGCGGATCCGCTGGGGCTCGTGCGGTGAGCCGGCGGGTGCGCGGCGGGGCGCGCCTGCGCGGGGTGACGGGCCGGACGGCCGCGGCCCGGGTGTCACTCGCCGCGGCCGCCGCCGGAGTGTTGCTACTGGCCGCCTGTTCGTCGGACGTGTCAGGCCAGGGTGCAGGCCGCGCGGCACGCACGCCGCTCGCGGCCGCGGGGTCCGCGTCGGGCGGGTCGGACGCGGCGCCTGCGGGGCCCGCGGCCGGCGGCGGCGGGATCTGGGGCGCGCCGGTGCAGTCGGACGACTTCGGCGGGTCGGGGGTCGATCCGGCGAAGTGGTTCGTCTACGACAGCCCGAACGGTGCGTTCCCGCGGGTGCCGGCGGCGGTGAGCGTCGGCGCCGGCCTGCTGCGGATCACCGGCGGCACCGACGCGAGCGGCCGGGACGTCTCCGGCGGCCTGTCGAGCCTGCTGCACCAGACGTACGGCCGTTGGGAGGCCCGGTTCCGGGTCGAGGAGGGGGCCGGCTTCTCGGCGGTGGTGCTGCTGTGGCCGCAGACGCAGAAGTGGCCGGACGACGGGGAGATCGACCTGGTCGAGGTTCAGGACGGCACCCGCCGCTCGGCGACGATGGCCGTCCACAACGGGCCCCGCAACGACACCCTCAGCATCCCGACCGCGCTGGTCGGGGACTTCACCGCGTGGCACACGGTCGCGGTCGAGTGGCTGCCGACCCGGCTGTCCTACTACCTCGACGGCCGCAACGTCTTCACCGTCCTGCCGGCCCGCCACCTCGGCGGCGCGCTGACGATCCCGAGCACCGCCCCGATGCACATGGCCCTCCAGCTCGACACCGGCTGCCATGACGCCATCCCCTGCCGGGACGCCAGCACCCCCGCACAGGTCTCGATGTACGTCGACTGGATCCGCGCCTACCCCTACCGGAGCTGACGCCGGCCCGGGGACGTGGGCGGTCGGTCGTCACCGCACGGCGTAGACGTGCCAGGCGGGCAGATCGCCGGGATCGCGCTCGACCCGGACAAGGCGGAACGCCGGGTCGGTGGCGAGGTGCGGGTAGGCGTGGGCGACCGCGTCGGCCGGGCTGGACGCGCTGACGACGCGGGTCACCAGATACCGCGCGCCGTGGCCCCCGGGGTCGCCGAGACGCTCGCCGAAGTCCCGGTCGGGGGTGATGGCGAACTGGTCCGGGCGCTGGGAGGCGAGCACCACCTCGTAGCCGTCGGCCGCGTCGAGCAGCACCGCGCCCGCCGGCAGGCGCTGGGCGTCCAGCCAGCGGGCCAGCTCACGGTCCTGGACGTACCGGTGGACGACCCTGCGCTGCTCGGGGCTCGCCCGCCCCGGGGCGAAGATCTGGGTCAGGAAGTAGGACTCCTCCCGGGCGAGCAGCGGGTTGAGCAGACCGCGCGCGGTGGCCGGTTGCGCGGTGAGCAGCATCAGCAGGACGACGGTGGGGGCGGCGTACCGGCGGTACCGGGTCGCGAGGCGGCACGCGGTGGCGCGGTGGCGACCGGTGGCGACCGGCGGCGGGTCGGCCGCGGCCGACCACGCCTCCCGACCGTCGGCCGGCGCCGGGGGACGCAGGACCGTCGCCGCGGCGAGCAGCACCACCGGGACGATGGTGATCGAGAACCGCAGCCAGCCGAAGGTCTGCCCGGCGAGCAGCGCGGCGACGGAGAACGCGTAGGCCCCGCCGAGCACCGCCACCGGGGCGAGCGGGGCGACGTCGCGGCGCCGCCAGCACAGCCAGCCGGCGACCGCGAGGATCGGCAGGCCGAACGGTTCCAGCAGTCGGGACTGGTCGAACAGGTAGCCGAGCGGCCCGCCGGGCTGGTCGACGACCGAGCTGATGCCGCCGGCCGACAGCCTGGTCTGCGCGGAGTTCCCGTTCGCGGAGGTGAACTGGGCGAACGGCGAGTCGATGATGAGGCTGCTGGTGATCGCCCAGACCGTGAACGAGAACACGAGCGGCAGCGCCAGGATGATCATGTCCGCGACGGCGGTCGAGCGCCGGCCGCCCGCGCTCGCGCCGCCGTCCGCACCGGCGCGCCAGTAGGAGACGCCGCCGACGAAGGCGGTGGTGACCAGCCCGGCGGCGACCGCCTCGTACCGGGTCAGGTAGCAGGCGCCGAGCGCGAGCCCGGCGGCGGCCAGCGGGCCCGCGACACCGGTGCGGACCCAGCGCGTCAGCGCCGCCGCGGCGGCGAACAGGAAGAACAGGAACGATCCCTCGCTCATCCCGTTCATCCCGTAGTAGGCGATCTCGGGGTGGACGGCGAACAGCGCGGTCAGCGCCCACGCGACCCGCTCGCCGGCGCCGAGCTCGTGGCAGACCCGGCGGAAGTACACGACCGCACCCGCCATGAACAGCGCCGACTGGACGGTCGCGGCGACGCCCCGACAGGCGAACGCCGGCCACAGCCTGGCCAGTGGCAGCAGCGGGATCTGTGCCAGCGAGGGCAGAGGGTTCCACACGAAGCCGACCGCGGCCAGGTGCGGGTCGCGGCTGAACACCGTGTAGTAGCCGTTGGCGGTGCGGCTGAGCGCGTCCGACATGACGCTGTCGTGGGCGAAGCTCAGCCACAGCCCGCCGGCGAGGTAGCCGACGGCGCTCGCCAGGAACAGGCCGTGCTCCGCCCACCGCGCCCGCGCCCGTGCCCGCGGTCGGGGGCCGGCGGCGCTGTCGGTGGCCTCCGGTCCCGGCGGCGCCGAGGTCGCGGGCGCCGCGGGCAGGTCCGTGTCAGGCGCCGGCATGGCTCACCTCCGCGTCGGCGGCGCCAAGCCCGTGGGTGGTCTTCTCCCAGAACGACGGCGCGATCACCAGCTGGAGCAGCGCCTTGCAGGCGGCCAGCGACATCAGCAGCCAGTAGGCGGGGGAGAGCACCGCCTGCGGCACGAGCCGGGCGATGCCGGTGGCCCGTGCCGCGACGACGTTGCAGTAGACGAACGTGAAGTTGCCCAGCAGCAGGCAGACCAGGCCGACGAAGTAGAGCCAGCTCGGGAACAGTCGCTCGATGATCGGCAGGTTCCCCGCGAACCAGGTGGCCGTCAGTGCCCAGAGCAGTGGGTTGAGGATGGCCAGCAGCGGTGTTCCGCCGACGAACAGGTTGAAGCGGAGGAATCCCAGCAGGCCGATCTCGCGACTGATGGCGACCGGCTGCCGGGAATGGACCAGCCAGGTCTGCAGATAGCCCTTGTACCAGCGGGACCGCTGCTTCAGCCAGTTGATCGCGTCGCTGTTCGCCTCCTCCAGGGTGACCGAGTCGAGGACGAGGGTGCGATATCCGTGCCGGTGCAGCCGCACCCCGAGGTCCGCGTCCTCGGTCACGTTGAACGGATCCCAGCCGCCGAGTTCCCGCAGGACGTCGGCGCGGAAGTGGTTCGACGTGCCGCCGAGTGGGATCGGCGCGTCCTGGCGGACCAGGCCGGGCAGCATCTGGTCGAACCACATCGCGTATTCGGTGGTGAACCAGCTGGTGAGGAGGTTCTGGTCGTGGTTGAAGTAGGCGAGTTTCGCCTGCAGGCACACCACGTTGCCCGCCACCTCACGAAAGGCGATGGCGGCCTGCCGGAGCTGGAGCGGGTCGGGCCGGTCCTCGGCGTCGAAGATGGTGACGAGCTCGCCGCGGGCGAGGGTCAGCCCCACGTTGCACGCCTTGGGTTTCGTCCGGGGCTCGGAATAGGGAACGCGGACGATGCGCAGGTATTCCGGCGGATTCGCGGCCAGGGCGGCGGCGTGGGTTTCGTCGTCGTCCTCCTCGAGCAGCAGGATGACGTCGAGGCGGTCCGGTGGATAGTCGATGGCGGCGATCGCGCCGAGCAGGTGGGGCAGCACCTCGGGTTCCCGGTAGGCCGGGATGAGGACCGTGTAGACGGGGAGGTTCTCCGCCGGTTCGGCCCGGGCCCGCGCCGGCGGGATCCGCAGCAGGCCCGGGTCCCGCAGCGCCGTGTGGAGCAGGGCGAGGCGTTCGGCGAAGACGGCCAGATACAGCAGGCTGATGACGGCGATGAACCCGATCATCGTGGGCATCGGGGCGAGCGCCGCGGCGGCGAGCAGGGCGAGGGTGCCGCCGGTGAACCCGATCCGCTGACCGAGCGAGAGCCGGTCGCGGGCGGAGAGCCGCGCGGGCACGGGCGGGGCGCTCATCGGGCGCCAACCGTTCCCGCCGGCCCGGGATGGCGGCCTGCCTCCTGCTCGGGCGGCCTCGTGACCTGTCGGTTGCCGGCGACGTCGAGGGCCGCGAGGCCGGCGCAGACCACCGCGACCAGCGCCAGCGCCACCCGGGCCCGGGGCACGGCGGGTCGCGCGGCGGCGACCCGGCCCGTGGCCGGGCGGCGGGCGACGCCGCGGGTCCGCCCCGGTCCGGCGGCGAGTCCGGGGCCGGCGACGGCGGCGAGGAGCAGGGTGAGGGTGACGAGGTCGCCGGTGTGGCCGAGCACCGCCCGCGCGCCGCTCGGCCCGGCCACGGCGCCTGCGAGCACGGCGACGAGGAGTCGGCCGACGATCGCCAGCGCGCAGACGGCGCCGCTCGCCAGAGCCCGCCGCGGCGCCTCGCGCCAGCCGGTGGCGGTGGCGGTGGTGAGGACGACCAGTACGGCGACGGTGAGCCCGCCGGCGAGTCCCCGCGTCGCGCCGCCGAGGGCGACGTCGCCCGCGGGCGAACCGGTCACGCGGATGATCGTGTCGCCGGGCGGCGAGGCGACGACCTGCCAGCCGCCGGGCAGCGTGGCGGCGGCGCGGGCCACGGCGAGCGCGGGCCAGGCCAACCCGTCGGACAGCGGGTGGAGCACGCTCTGCGGCCAGGGGACGAGGACGGCGGCCCACGCCGCCAGTGGCACCCGTGCCCGCCACAGTGCCCGGGTGCCGAACACGACCGTGATCGCCCCCGCGGCGAGCAGGGGAAGCGCGATCAGGTCTGCGTGCGCGGCCCAGAACCGGTCGCCGTAGCGCGCCGGCGGCACCGTCAGCTCCCCGGCAGCCAGCAGCAGCAGGGGCAGCCCGACGAGGTAGTCGATCTGCCGGTCGTGGATGCTCGGCTCGCCCGGCCGGCGCCGCGCCCTGGCAAGCAGCGCGAGAGCGCCGGCGAGCACGGCGGCCAGGCGGTAAGCGGCCGGCCCCTGGGCCAGGGCGGCGTCCCACAGCCGCGGCAGGCCGCCGGCCAGGGCCGCGGCCGCCGCGGCGGCGACCCACAGCCCCCGGGTGAGTACCCGCCAGCGGATCGCCGCCCGCGGGCCGCTGCCAGGGGCGGCGATCCGCGCGTCGCCGGGCTCACGGGGGGCCTGGGCCTCGACGCGGACGCCGGCGGGGGCGCCGGCCGGGTTCGTGGCGCGGCCGGCGGCGGGAATCGGCGTTGCGGCGGTGTCCGTGTCCGGGCCGCAGGCCGGAGGCACACCGCTTCGTGTAGAGGGCACGCCTGTCTCCAATCGCACACGTCATGGGCATCGTGGGCGCGAGAAATGAGGTTGACGAAATTAGCTCATGGTGTGCCAGGTGATATCGCCGGCCGGGCGGCGCGCCGGGTGGTGCTGACGGGCGCGGCGGTCACGCCGAGGGACGGCGTCAACGCCTCCGGCAGGCAGGTACCGGGGCGGGAATGATGTGGAGGACTGATGCCCGTCCTCCGGACGGGCCAGATCGTCGAGTCCGGCGGCTGCTGCGCGTTCCCTCATGGATGCCGCCCCGCGGAGCCGGTTTCCGGGCCGTTGTGTACGCTGCCGCTCAGGAACGGGCAGTGGGTTTCAGCCGCGGATCCGCATGCCCCGACCTCGCCGAGAAATCTGCTGCACGATCGACAAAAGGTTTCCCCCCGGGGTATGTCTTGCGATGTACGGCATCGTGGTGGCGACGCCGGTACTCACCAAAATGCTACCGACCGATCTCCGAGTGTCAAGGCCGGTTGTGGTGGCCGAAAAAAGCGGGTTCGCCGCCACCTGAAAGTGGTAGGATAATTGCGTTGGAAATTCCGGGCGAGACTGGGCATACCCGCCTTGCGGGTGTCGACGGAATTCCGTCGCGCGGAGATCGGCTCAGGGAGCTGAGAAATGCATCAGTCTTCTGAGGTCGACGTGTCCCACTGTTCTCCGGCTTCCGGTGGGCCCGATAAACCGGCCGGCCCACCGTTTCCGGCGGGCCGTCGGTCGCCGCTGGCCGGCGTCGCGCGGGTGGGCCGGCTGTTGCTGACCACTGTGCTGATGGCGGTCGGGCTCGCCGGCAGCGCGTCCGGGGCGGACACCCCCTTCGTGCGGTCCTCGAGCGGCCGGCTGGTCCTGCAGGGCGTGCCGTTCCTGTTCACCGGGATGAACCTGTGGAACGCGAACGCGAACCTCGGGCCGCCGCAGTACTGCGGGTCACCCGCCGGGCTGTCCGCCGCGGGCGACGAGTTCGGGCCGGGTGTGCGCGCGGTGCGGCTCTGGTTCTTCCAGCGGCTGGCGACCACGCCCGAGGGCATGCGTGACTGGTCGGCCTTCGACGCGACCGTGCACGCCGCCGCGGCACACAATCTCAGGATCATCGCCGTCCTCGGCAACCAGTGGGCCGACTGCGAGGGCTACGCGTCGGCCGCGGACGGCTACAGGACGCGGGACTGGTACCGCGACGGCTACCGGCGTAACCGTCCACCCGGCCAGCCGGACACCTACCGGGACTGGGTGCGCGCGGTCGTCGAGCGGTACCGGGACGATCCGACGATCATGATGTGGCAGCTGGTCAACGAACCGGAGGACGCCGACTCGCTCGGCGGTTCGTGCTCGCCGGACGCCGCCGAGGTGCTGCGCGCCTTCACCCGCGACGTCGGGCGGCAGGTCAAGGACCTCGACGCGCGGCACCTGCTCGGGATGGGGACCACCGGCAGCGGACAGTGCGGCACGTCCGGCGGCGACTACGTCCAGCTCAACGCCGATCCCAGCATCGACGTGGCCGATTACCACGACTACGCGCTCGACGTCCTCCCGGGCGACCAGTGGAACGGCCTGGCCACGCGCGCCCACGAGATGGTCCAGTTGGGCAAGCCGCTCATCATCGGCGAGATGGGGGTGGTGCCCGACCAGGTCGGCGGGTTCCAGCAGCGCGCGTCGCTGATCACCAGCAAGCTCCACGCCGACTACGAGCTCGGCGTCCAGGGCGCGCTGCTGTGGGCGTGGCGCCCGGCCTCCGCCGGCGGGTCGAGCTCCGCGGGCTACGACATCGGCCCGGGCGATCCGGTCCTCGACCGACTGGCCGCCCTCGCCCCGTGACCGGGGCGGTGGGAGCCGCGGGCCGGTGGCCTATGGTGCCGGGGTGACACGGTCCATGAACCCGGATCCGCAGGCGCCACGGCCGGACGACAGGCAGGCGGAGAGCATCCCGGCCGGACGGGAGCGGCGGATACCCCCGCCGGAGCAGGTGCGGGGCGCCGTCGTGGCCCGGCGCGGCCAGGTCGAGCACTCGACCACCGACCAGCGGCTGCTCGACACCCGCAGCCCGTCCGGCTTCGTCCACGGCGACCCGTGGCGGGTCATGCGGATCCAGAGCGAGTTCGTCGAGGGCTTCGGGCTGCTCGCCGAGCTGCCGCGGGCCGTGACGGTGTTCGGTTCGGCGCGCATCCCGCCGGACGACCCGGTCTACGCGCTGGGCCGGCGCCTCGGCGCCGCGCTCGCCGCAGCCGGCTTCGCCGTCATCACCGGCGGCGGCCCGGGCGCGATGGAGGCGGTCAACCGCGGGGCCCAGGAGGCCGGCGGCCTGTCCGTGGGCCTCGGCATCGAGCTGCCCTACGAGCAGCGGCTCAACGACTGGGTCGACCTCGGCGTGAGCTTCCGCTACTTCTTCGTCCGCAAGACGATGTTCGTCAAGTACGCGGAGGCGTTCGTCATTCTGCCCGGCGGGTTCGGCACGCTCGACGAGCTCTTCGAGGCGCTGACCCTCGTGCAGACCGGCAAGGTGACCCGCTTCCCGGTCGTGCTCGTCGGCACCGAGTACTGGTCGGGGCTCGTCGACTGGCTGCGTGCCTCCGCCCTGCCGGCGAAGCTGATCAAGGAGTCGGACCTGCAGATCCTGTCGGTCACCGACGACGTGGACGAAGCCGTGCGTATCGTCGTCGCGGGGACCGCCGGGCATGGTGAGCCCGCGCGGCCGGAGGTCCGCGAACCGTGAACGTCTGCGTCTACTGCGCGTCCTCCGCGCTGATCGACCCTGCCCACCTCGTGCTCGCGGCGCGGGTCGGCGAGGAGATCGCCCGGCGCGGGCACGCGCTCGTCTCCGGCGGCGGCTCGGTCTCGTGCATGGGCGCGGTCGCCACGGCGGCGCGGGCCGGCGGCGCACACACCCTCGGGGTGATCCCGCGGGCGCTGCTGGCCCTCGAAGTGTCGGACCCCGACGCGGACGAGCTGATCGTCACCGAGACGATGCGCGAGCGCAAGGCGCTGATGGACGACCGCGCGGACGGTTTCCTCACGCTGCCCGGCGGCCTGGGCACGCTCGAGGAACTGCTGGAGATCTGGGTCGCCCGGGTGCTGGGGATGCACGCGAAGCCGGTGGTCGTCCTCGACCCGGGCGGTGTGTTCGACCATCTGCGCAGGCTCGTCGACGGGCTGGTCGACAGCGGCTTCGTCCGGCCCGCCGCGCGCGACAGCCTGATCTGGACCGTCACCGTCGAGGAGGCGCTCGACGCGCTGGAGGCCGGCGCCGCCGCCACCCCGCCCGCGCCGCCCGCCGGCATGCCCACCGCCGTGGAGATCGCCGAGGGCGAGTAGCGCTAGACGACGCCGCGGCGGGCGACGGCGAGGTCGGCGTCGCCCCGGATCGCGGCGACCATGCGCAGGGTGCCGATGGTGGCGGTGACCTGGTGGGCGCGAAAGACCCGGGCGCCGAGCCAGGCACTGAGCGCGGTGGCGGCCAGGGTGCCCTCCAGCCGCTCGTCGACGCCGGCGTCGAGCGCCTCGCCGACGAAGTCCTTGTTGGACATGGCGACGAGGACCGGCCAGCCGGTCGCGGCGAGCTCCGGCAGCCGGCGGGTCGCCTCGAGCGAGTGGCGGCTGTTCTTGCCGAAGTCGTGGCCGGGGTCGACGAGGACCGCGTCGGGGCGAACCCCCAGGGCGACGGCGCGCTCGGCGAGCCCCACCGTGGTGGTGACGATGTCGGCGACCACGTCGTCATAGGTCATCCGGTGCGGCCGCGTGCGCGGCGGCAGGTGCCCCGCGTGGGTGCAGACCAGGCCGGTGCCGAACTGCGCCGCCACCTCGGCGAGCTCCGGATCCACCCCGCCCCAGGCGTCGTTGAGCAGGTCGGCGCCCTCGCTGGCGACGACCCGTCCCACCTCGGCCCGCCAGGTGTCGACGCTGATCACCACGTCGGCGTGGCGGGCCCGCACCGCGGCGACGAAGCCGCCCACCCGGCGCAGCTCCTCGGCGGCGCTGACCTCCCCGCCCGGCGCGGCCTTCACCCCGCCGATGTCGATGATGCCCGCCCCCTGCTCGACAGCACTGTCCACCGCGGCCAGCGCCTCCGCCTCGCGGTAGGTCGCGCCGCGGTCGAAGAAGGAGTCCGGCGTGCGGTTGACGATGGCCATGACGACCAGCTCACCCGGCCCGAACACCCGCCGCCCGAGCCGCAGCGGCCCCTGCGCGCGGCCGGTCCGCTCCGTCCCGGGCCGCCCGTCAGAGGCGCCGGCGGCACCGGGAGTACCGGGGGTGCCGGGGGTGCCGGGGGTGCCGGGGGTGCCGGGGGTGCCGGGAACGCCGGGAACGCCGGGAATGCCCGGATCGTCGGGGGCGCCACCGGGCGTGCCGGCGGGAAGGTTCGACGGGGTCTCGGTGGGGTGCGCGGCCACCGATACAGCCTGCCAGATCGGACGGGCTGACCCTCGCGGCCGGGCCATGGCACGATCGACGTGTGGTGCTCGCCGTCGAGATCGTGATCGTTGCCGCCGTCGTGTTCGCCGTGGCCGCCCTGGCCGTGGGCCGGTTCGACCGGCTTGCTCCCGCGCCGCCCGACAGCGCCTCCGTCGGCCTGCCCGACGGCGCCGTCGCGGCGGGGGACGTCACCCGGACCAGGTTCGCGATGGCGCTGCGCGGTTATCGGATGTCCGAGGTCGACGCCGTCCTGCTGCGGCTGGCCGAGGAGCTGGCCTGGCGGGACGATGAGCTGGCCCGGCGCGACGACGAGCTCGTCCGACTGGCCAGCTTCGCTCGGATCGGCACCGAGGAGCGGCCGGCGGAGCCGCCCGCCGTCCGACTGGACAAACCGGATAGGTGATCGACCCTGGCCCGCCGTTCACCCCGCCGGCGTTGATCGGCGGTCGGGTTGGGCCACGTGGCATCGACTGTGGTCGCGCCCAGCGACACCGGATGCCCACGGCATTGCGGGGTCGCCGCCGACCGTTGTGATGCCGCGGGGACACGTGTTTCGGTTTGCGGCCCGGTCTACGGGATAATCGTCGCCAGACGCAGGTCCGACGGCAGGAAGAGGTGCACCGATGGCGGCCATGAAGCCGCGGACGGGTGACGGTCCGCTCGAGGTGACCAAGGAGGGGCGCGGCATCGTGATGCGTGTCCCGCTGGAGGGGGGCGGTCGGCTCGTTGTGGAACTCACCGCTGACGAAGCGAGTGCGCTGGGGGACGCTCTCAAGACCGTGGTCAGCTAGGTCCCGCTGTCAGGTCCCGCTGTCGATGCACACCAACGGTGCGGGGATCCGCGTCCATGGCGGCGCGGCCCAGCCGTCGAACCTGCCGTGGTACACCGGCCTGTCGAGACACGTCAGGACCTGGGTCGATGGGGTAGCCGGTCGTCCGGGCGCGCTCGCGCACGGGACGACCGCGACGAGGAGAGCCGCATGTCCGTGGACGGATCCGCGCCGAGCGCGCCCCTCGATGAGCTGATCGCGCCGCCGCCCGACATCATCCTGCGGTCCGGGGACCTGGCGGACGCGGGCGCCTCCGTCGTCGCCGTGCCCCTGTCGGCGGGCGCGGACGGCCCGGTGTTCGACGAGGCCGCCGGTCGGATCGCCGGCGGGCTCGGGGTGCGGCTGGAGCGCCTGCTCGAGACCGAGTCGCCGCGCGGCGACGCCGGATCGGTCCTGACGGTGCCGTTGGCCGGCGGGGACGGTCCGGTCAGCCGGCTGCTCGTGCTCGGTGTCGGCGCGGGGACGCCGGCGGACTGGCGGGCCGCGGGTGCGGCGCTGGCGCGCCGGGCGGCCTCGGGTGCGCGCCTCGCGCTGATCGCCGGTCCGTCGTCTCCCGAGACGCTGCGCGCGTTCGGGGAGGGTGTCGCCCTCGGGTCCTACCGGGTCGCCAGCCTGCTCGACCGCACCGGCCATCCCGGTCGGCCCGCTCCGCCCGGCGACGGCGACCCGGCCGCCGTCGACCCTGCCGCGGAGAGGGCGGGCCCGGCGTCCACCGGCTCGGTCGAGGCCGCCGCCTCGGCTGGCGGGGCCTCATCCGCCGCGGCGGATGAGGGCGTGGCCGGCGCCGTGCAGCTGCGCGAGGTCGTCGTCCTCACCGAACTCGCCCGGGATCCGCGGGCCCGGGATGCGGTGCGGGCGGCGCGCGCGGTGGGCGTCGCGGTCTGCCTCGCCCGGGATCTGGTGAACACGCCGAGTCTGGTGAAGTCGCCGCAATGGCTCGCCGACCAGGCGGTGCGCATCGCGACCGCCGCCGGCCTCGCTGCGACCGTGCTGACGCCGGCCGAGCTGGCCGAGCAGGGATTCGGTGGGCTCGGGGCGGTCGGCCGCGGCTCGCCGCGACCGCCGCGGCTGGTCCGCCTCGAGTACGCCGGGCCGACTCCGGCCCCGCCGTCCGGGTCGTCCGGTTCTGCCGCGACGCCGCCGGGCGATGGGCGCTTCGCGGACGGGCACCGGGTCCTCGTCGGGAAGGGCATCACGTTCGACTCCGGCGGGCTGTCGCTCAAGCCGGCCGGGTCCATGGTCGGGATGAAGACCGACATGGCGGGCGCGGCCGCGGTGCTCGGCGCGATGACCGCGCTGCCCGCGCTGCGGGTGCCGGGCCGGGTGACCGGCCTGCTGTGCCTCGCGGAGAACATGATCGGCGGCTCGGCGATGCGTCCGGGTGACGTGATCACCTGCTGGGGCGGGACGACCGTCGAGGTGCTCAACACCGACGCCGAGGGTCGCCTGGTCCTGGCCGACGGGCTCGCCTATGCCGCTGGCGAGCTGGGCGCGGATGTCATCGTCGACCTCGCGACGCTCACCGGCGCGATCTCCGTCGCGCTCGGCCGGCGCACCGCCGGCCTGTTCAGCTCGGACGACGCCCTGGCCGGGGCGCTGTCCACCGCGGCGGGCAGCACCGGCGAGCAGGTGTGGCGCCTGCCGCTGACGGAGGACTACCGGGCCGCGCTCGAGTCCCCGGTGGCGGACCTGGCGAACATCGGCCGGGCGATGGAGGTCGGCGGGGGCTCGATCACGGCGGCGCTGTTCCTGCGCGAGTTCGCCGGCGGGCTGCCGTGGGCCCATCTCGACATCGCCGGCACCGCGCGCGCCGACTCCGACGACGGTGAGATCAGCCGCGGCGGCACCGGCTGGGGGGTGCGGACCCTGCTGAGCTGGCTCTGCGCGCCCGTGGACGTTCCCACCGCGGCATCCGGCGTCACCTCGGCTGGCTGACGTCCGCCGTCCGCCCCGGCAGCACCCCCGTCACCCGCCCGCCCGGTCAGGGCGCGCGGTGACGCGCCGAGCTGGCGGCGAGCCGCGTGCGGGCCCAGCGCAGGCTGTTGTGCTCGGGCATGACCGCGGGCCAGCCGGCCAGCGCGTCCTCGACCGCGGCCCGGTCCGCGACCGCGAGGACCTCGACCCGCAGCTGCGCGACGTCCGCCTGGTCGACGCGCAGCTGGTCGAGGTAGCGGGCGAGGATGCCGCCGGGGTGCGGTTCGCGCACCGTGTAGATCTCCTCGGTGTCCGCGACCCAGCTGAGCCGATAGGTGCTGTGCTTGTCCTGCTGGTCCGTCCAGCCGTCACCGAACGGGATCTCGGCCGACGACTGCCGCCGAGGGTCCGCGGCGTAGAACTCCCGGATGTTCATGCCCCTTCCCTCCCCGCCGGAAGGCCGGCGGTAACCGGACCGGGTCAGGCGGACAGCCGCCGCAGTACCGTCTCGTAGCCCTGCGCCTGCGCGTCGGTCAGGACAAGGGACACCCGCAGCACCACGGCTCCCTGGACGTAGACGTGCTCGGTGACGAGCGTGTTCTCGGCGGTGACGGTGAGCAGTCTGGCGGCTCGGTGCCGGGCGGCCGTGGCGCTGGCGAACACCTCCACGGCACCGCCGCGCTCGATCGCGCCCCGGGGTGCGCCCGCCACCTCGTTGCTGCCCACCCGGGGATCGCTGAACGCGACCCGGCTGGTGTACCCGCCGGCCCGGCCCAGCAGGTGGTCGGGGTCGGTGCCGGCCGTGTAGACGACGGTGGTGCGCAGCGGCAGCCCGGCCGCGGAGAGCCTGATCGCGACCTCCTCGGCGGTGAGCCCGGACAGCCCGCCGCCCGCCGCCGAGGACGGCGCCGCCGTCGCGGGCCCGCCCTGCTGGGACGTCGGTGCGGTCGGCGTGACCGGGGCGGGCGACGCCGAGGTCTCGGTGGACGGCGCGGGGCGTGCTCCGCCCGCCGGTCCGACCAGGTGGTTCAGCGCGTAGCCGGCGGCCCCGGCCAGCACCGCCACGATGACGATCGCGGCGACGTAGGGCAGCAGGCTGTCCCGGGAGGTGGGCGGCGGCGTCGCCCGCGGCGGGGGGCCACCGGTGGACGGCGGAACGTACGCCCCACCGCTCCCGTACGCCGCCCGGCCGCCGTACTGCCCGCCGCCGAAGCCGGCGGCACCCGTGGCCGCCCGGCCGCCGATCGCGGGGATCATCCCGGTCGGGGCGTTGCTGTCGTCCTGTACTCCGCCACGGTCGATGCCGCGCGTCGGGGCGCCCTGGAACGAGCCGCCGCGGGCCATGGCGCCGCGCGGGGATCCGCCGCGGGCGGGCGCGCGCTCGCCGGCCCCGACGCCACGCCCGGGCGGCGTGTCGACCCGGTCGTCGACGGACAGGCCGGTCCTGCCCGTGCCGTACGGGTCAGGGCCGCGTCGGCTCGTGCCATACCAGGTCGGGTCGTAGGAGCCCGTCCCGTACGGGTCGGCCCCGTAGGGGACGTCGTCATGCTCGCTGATGCCGTCCGCGCCGGACCCGGATGGGCCGCGGGCGGGCGCGGCCTGCCAGCCGCGCTCGCCGGGCCGGTCAGACCGGCCATACCGGTCGCCGCCGCCCCGGCCGGCGTGATCGTACCGGTCGCTCCCGCCGCGCGGGTCGGTGCGATCCTGGCCCGCGTCGTACCGCCCGCGCGGGTCGAATCCCGTGCCCTCGCCCGACCCGTGCCGCGCGCCATGGTCGTCGAGCGCGCCATGGTCGTCCCGTGCGTCGTGGTCGTCCCGTGCGTCGTAGTCGTCTGGTGGGGCGTAGTCGTCTCGTGGGGCGTAGTCGTCCCGGGCGCCGTGGGCATGGCGCGGGCCGTAGCCGCCGCGGGATCCGGGCCCGCGGTCGGCGCGGTATCCGTCGTACGGGTCAGGCGCGCCGTCGTGCTCGTGGCCGTCCCACCGGTCGGACTCCTCGTAGGGGTCGCGCTCGCGGTAGGAGCCGCGGCCGTCGTAGTCGCGCCCGCCGCCGGCGCCCCCTGAGCCCGTGCCGCCGCGTGGGGCGCGAGCGGGGGGTCCGCCGCGGGGAACGTCCGGATACGGCTCGTGGGGACCGTGCGGGCCGGCGTCGCGGCCCTGTCCACGGCGGGAGGGAGTCCGGTCGTCGACGTCGACGGGGCCGCCGAAGTCGTCGTAGCGCCGGTGTTCCCGGGCCGCCGGTGCCATCCACTCCCCAAGGCATCGATTTGTCACGCTTGAGGGCACCTTACGCGCCCGGTCGAACGCACCCCCGGCCAATCACGGGCTGGCGAGGATCGGATGCGTCACGGAACACGCCGTGCCCAACCCGCGCCGGACGCCAGCCCCACCGGGATGGGCCCGCACCGCCGGCTGGCCCGTTCGCCCGCCCCCGCGGCCCCCGGGCGGGGTCCCGCGTCCCCTAGCCGACGGGGGACGAACTCGCGACCACCGCGACCAGCAGCCCACCGCCGGTGGTGAGCAGCATCTGGGTCAGGCGGATGTCATCGCGCACCGCGGTCGCCAGCTCGCGCACCGCGGTCGCGTCGGGGCTGCGAATGGCCGGATCGGTGGCCTGGCCGCTGGCGAGGACGCCCGCGAAGACCACGACACCTCCCGGCCGAAGCAGCCGTAGCGCCTGCGTGAGGTACTCGCTGCCCTCCCGGCGGTCGGCGTCGCAGAAGACGAGATCGTAGGCGCCGTCGGTGAGCCGGGGCAGCACGTCCAGGGCGCGGCCGGTGATCAGCCGGGAGCGGCCCGGCGCCATTCCGGCGTCCGCGTAGGTGCGCCGGGCCAGGCGAAGATGCTCGGCCTCGACGTCGATGGTGGTCAGGGTTCCGTCGGGCCGCATCCCGCGCAGCAGCCAGGTACCGGAGACGCCGGTACCGGTGCCGATCTCGACGACCGCGCGGGCGCCCACCGCGGCGGCGAGGAAACGCAGGACCGCGCCGGCGCCCGGACTGACCGGGACGATCCCGACCTCCTCGGCGCGGGCGCGGGCAGCACGAAGGATCGGGTCTTCCAACAGGAAGCCCTCGGCATAGGCGGCGGCCGAGTCGAGCGCGCCGATGTCTGTCTCCGGCATGACATCCGCAGCCTACGGGAACGGGAGAGGACAGAGGCGCGTTCACCTTGTCGACGTACATCGTGTCGAGGATCGAGTCGACCATCGAGGGGAGAAACATCGGTGTCCGCAGCGGGATTCGCCGCTCCCTGGCCGGGGCGTCGGGTACGTTCGACGCGAACCGACCGAGAGGCGGCCGTGGCTGCGCAGGACTCCGGGGCGGGTTCCGACGCCACCGGCGCCGCCGCCACCACCTCAGACGCTTCCGGTTGGGTGCCCCCGTCCTGGGAGGATGTGGTCCGGGAGCACGGGAACCGGGTGTACCGCCTGGCCTACCGCCTCACCGGCAACGCCCATGACGCGGAGGACCTGACCCAGGACGTCTTCGTCCGCGTGTTCCGTTCCCTGGCCGACTACACCCCCGGCACCTTCGAGGGATGGCTGCACCGGATCACGACGAACCTCTTCCTCGATCGGATGCGTCGCCAGCAGAAGATCCGTTTCGACGCTCTGCCGGAGGACACCGAGCGGCTCGCCGGCCGGGAGGCCAGTCCCGAGGCCGTCTACGCCGAGGCGCATCTCGACGCGGACGTGGAGGCGGCGCTCGCCGCGCTGCCGCCCGACTTCCGGGCCGCGGTGGTCCTGTGCGACATCGAGCAGCTGTCCTACGAGGAGATCGCCCAGACCCTGGGCGTCAAGCTCGGCACGGTCCGCAGCCGTATCTCGCGAGGTCGGGCGATGCTGCGTGCGGCGCTCGCCGATCGGGCGCCGCGTACCGCCGACGGCATGCTGATGGCCGCGGAGGGTGATGGCGTCGACGGCGCCCTCGCGCCCCCGGCCGCCGCGGCCGCGCAGCGGGCCGGGGTGGACTCCGACCAGACCGCCGCCGCGCCCGGCTATCGGCGCGATCGTGATGATGGGCGAGGCAGGATCGGGCGACGGCGTGGTGCCGTGCCCGCTGGCGGCAAGGGCGGTGCTCCGGCGGAGCGACCCGCGTGACCGAGCATCTCGGCAAGCGGATCTCGCCCCTCATCGACCACCAGCTCGATCATGACGCACGGGACCGGGCGCTCGCCCACCTGGCGGTCTGCATGCCGTGTCAGCGGGAAGTCGCCAACCTCCGCGCGGTCAAGGCGCGGCTGACGGGCCTGCGGGACCCGGTGCTGCCGGACGCCGTGACGGCCCGACTGCTGGGCATCGCCGTCCCGCCCACGCCGTCCATCCCCGCCACGCCGGCCAACCGCCGCCAGGCGGACCACGGCCGTTCCCTGCCCGCC